>JAPLFI010000488.1 GCA_026390755.1 Ignavibacteriota bacterium | reverse complement strand
GGTCTTTAATAAAACGCGCGGAGGCGAGTATCTGGTGACCGGTGTACCAGTACATGTTTTCATAAGAAGCATATTCTTCGCTCGGCAGAAAATCGTGCGGAATAACCATAATATCTTTTGAAGCGAGTTTATGAGGTATATTGAGATTCACTTCACCGGCAAATGCATTATACGACCTGCCGAAAAGTGTAACGGCAAACCTGCCGGGTGTTGATTCGAGCTCCTTAAGCGCCTGACGCCCGAGTTCCCTGAACTCGGCTAACATCGTTTTATATGTATCATAAGCAAAATTGAATGACCTGCGTCCTTCGGATTTAGCAAATCCCATTTCCTTTGCGATATCTTCGAATACTTTCCTGACATTCTCCCGTCCGGATGAAAGGTCAATTACCGGAGAGAGTATATTAAAAACAAGTTTTCCTTTTTCATTTTCGAGCTCATCCCTGAAAGCCGAGCGGAGGAAATATGTCTCACCCTGAACGAAGACGCAGAGGCGGTTATACTTGAATTCGCTCTTGCTTTCCATCTGCGTTATATGCGGAAGGAAAATATATTCGACGTCTTTTTTAATTAAATCCTGGAAGAGACCGTGAGACACTTCAGCGGGATAGCAATAGGAACTGCGGATTTTTTCGTAGCCGCCTGAATCTACATTATCCGCGAGAACGACTTCGCATCCGAGTCCCGAAAAGAAATTGTAATACAGCGGATACAATGTATTCGACAGAAGGCTTTTTGTTATTCCGACGCGTTTCCCTTTTGCCGGCGGAACGATACAATATTTATTAAAGACGAGGTCCTGTCTGATTTTCACGAGGTTATTCCTGCCGGGGTCGGACCTGATATTAAATCTTTCGTTATAATATTTTCACGAGGTTATTCCTGCCGGGGTCGGACCTGATATTAAATCTTTCGTTATAATATTTATTACAGGCGCCGCCGAAAGGATATTTTTTTCCGTCAACTTCAATCATTGATATACCGCATTTACGGTCGCATTTCTCTTTACCTCCTGCGCAAATAAATTCATTGCCGTAACGGAATTCACGGTTAATCAGTTCATCGAGTCTGAATTCTGTTTCTTCATATAAGCCGAGCGATATGCGGTTTAAAATTTCCAGCGCGACTCCGAAAGCGCCCATTAAACCGGGCTCGGGCGGGACGATGATTTCTTTGTTAATCAAAAGCGACATTGCATAAGGAACGGCTTTATTATAGCATACACCGCCCTGCATGAAAATTTTCTTACCGACGGGGCGATTGCCTTTAACGCGATTGACGTAATTCATACAAATTGAATACACGAGACCCGCTACTATATCTTCCCTGCCGCCGCCGTCGTGGCTCGCATTCTTTATATCGCTTGAAATGAATGCGGCGCACTGGTCGTTGAAGTTAATGGGTTTAGCGGCTTCGAAGGCTATATCGGCGATTGATTTATAATCTATATTAAGCGTTTCCTTGGCGGCTTCTTCGAGGAAAGAACCCGTACCAGCCGAGCAGGCTTCATTCATAGCGTAATCGCTGGCAATTCCGTTTGTAAGGAAGGTATATTTTGCATCCTGTCCGCCGATTTCGAAAATTGTGTCAACTTCGG
>JAPLFI010000537.1 GCA_026390755.1 Ignavibacteriota bacterium | reverse complement strand
GCCTGACGGGGTTGTATGGTTTTTCGATATTAAACACACTACCTGGTTGCGTTGTTCTTACGTTCTTAAACGCCGCAGGCGTTTCCTGTTAATAGAATGAAATGACGCCCTCCCAACACATCATCACCTTATCAATGCCATTTTAATCGTGAAAATGTTTTCCTGTGTTTCCATACGGCAGTAATAAATTCCGCTTGGAATTTCCGCACCGGCATTCCAGTTCACGGAATACGATCCTGTCTTATAAACTTTATTTGTAAGACAGGAAATCATCTTTCCTGTCACATCGTAAACCAAAATCTTTACATTTCCCGGAGAGGGAACGTCAAATTTAATAACGCTTGCTGGATTAAACGGATTCGGATAATTCTGATAAAGTTTGTATGAATTTATTGTCCCGAATTCAGGATTTAAACCCGTTGATGTTGATTTCAATAAAACATTTAATATCGTCGTTGAATCGTTTTTCACGAAAACGTTGCTGATTGTTTTATCGTAATATCCGGGTGCTGTGAACTTCAGAGAATATGTGCCCCCGATAATCAATCTGTGATAATCTCCGATAATCGAATCGCACATTACTTCTGAACTGTCGGCATCGTGGCTTAACACAGTGACTTTAGCTTTCAACGGGATTCCCGTAACGCTGTCAGTAACAATACCCCTGACACCGTATAGTGATTCCTGTATATAGTTGAGCAAAGATTTGAAATTGTAATTCCAGTGCGCCGGTAATTGTGCGGGAGGAAGTAACTTAGTATGAGAGATTTCCATTGTGATTTCACGACCTTTCTTAAAATAAGTCATGAAGTCCTGACGACCGCCGTCAATCTGATACCAGGCATATCCGTTAACAACGCCGGGGATGTTTGGATAGCCCAATAAATCAGCAAGGTATGAGGAATTAACAGCATGAACTGTATCCGCGTAATGACGTGCTGCATGTATGAACCACAAGTCGTCTGGATGAAGCCGTGACCAGGTATCCCACGGATAATTCAATACCTCGGCGCCGCCGTGGAAATTAGCCGAAAGTGTGAATCTGTTCGCAGCAGCAAGATTCATAAAGATTATTGTTTCAGGCTGCCATGTCCCTCCGGGGTTCGGACCTGCCCTTGGATCGGGAAAATTACGATTAATATCAAAATTGTTGTAATTATAACGTGTTGCGCCGTTTACGGTACTGTTTCCTCCGTGGTATGTACCGTCCGGATTAGCGTTCGGATTAATCCATATTTCCACATTCCTGACGAGGTTAGTGATTTTTGCATCGGTGCCGTATCCTTTCAATAATGTGTCAATGAGTCGTAACATCAAAACATATCCCGTTGTCTCATCTCCGTGCATAGTAGAAGAATACTGGAAGCGCGGTTTATTCTTGCGAAAATCAACACTATCGGATATTTTCGCGAATAAAATTTTTCTCCCCTGAACGGTTGTTCCGGCATCAACAATTTTGCACCGCGTAGGATAAGAAGACTGAAACTGATACATCATTGCAACGTAAGCGTCATAAGTCGGATATGTGTCCCATGCCATTATTTCGTATATGTTATCACTGGTCTTATAACCGGGTCCGTCGCCCGGATGGGGAAGAAGTATGAACTTAAGTCCGCTTTTAGCGAATTCGGATATTTCATTTGAATTTGCATACGCAAATACTTCGAAATTAATGATATTGTCCTTTACATTATCTATCGAGATAATATTTGTAAAAGAAGAAATCCGGTTCCGGGAATCAGAATAAAATTTAAAATAAACTTCGCCCTTGCGCTGTAGTTCGCTGTCGATAATTTGTTTTTGTTCGCCGTATGTCCTGAACTGAGGTCTGAGATCCTGGGAAAAAGAGGTAGCCGTTATTAAAAAAAGAATTGCAAATAAAAGCAGTATATTTTTCATTTTTAAATATTTTATTGTACTGCAATTTACTCAATATAAAAAGATATATAAACATAAATAATTATGCATAAAAATTGTAAGCATGGATAAAATAATGACATTTGAAAAATTTAAAAAAATGGTTATATTCATTGATTATTTTAAAAATCAATTATTGTAAGAAGGTGCCAGACAAGGACATAAACATAGGAAAAATAGTGCAGGTTATTGGTCCGGTAATAGACGTGGATTTCAGTGAGGGAATACTGCCGG
>JAPLFI010000454.1:2476-22942 GCA_026390755.1 Ignavibacteriota bacterium | reverse complement strand
CTGATAAAAAAGAGATTGCAATTAGCTATGATATTCCGAAAGACTTATCGGTTTTTGCGGATGCAAATATGTTTGAAGGCATTATTCGTAATCTCGCGTCAAATGCAGTGAAGTTTACAAACAAAGGCGGGGTTGTAAATATTGCGGCAAAAACAATGCCGGATAAGACGGTTGAAATATCGGTTAAGGACACGGGCATTGGGATGGATAAGAAAATGACAGATAATCTTTTCCGTCTTGATATAGACACGAGCCGTAAAGGCACTAAAGATGAATTAAGTTCGGGGCTGGGGTTGTTTATCTGCAAGGACTTCATAGAAAAGCACGGAGGGAAACTGTGGGTGGAGAGCGAAGAAGGAAAAGGCTCGGTGTTTACTTTTACGATACCGGAAAGAAAGTGTTAAGTGTTAAGGGATTAAGTGTGATCCCGAAACAACCCTGAAACGATGCTGAAACAAGTTCAGCATGAAAAGGGCAAGGTTCGGGATGACAAACGGAACACTCTTCCCTGCCCGCAGGAAACAAGCTATATTCGTTCATATTTCTCTTTATGTTCAGCTCCTATTCTGAATCTTGTTCTGAATCTTTCGTATTTTTCTTTCTGGAGTTTCTCAAGAGTTTCGCGGGGAATAAATTTATTTCCGAATTCGTGTAATTCTATAAAACGTTGTATGCACTGTTCATCAGTAAGAACAGGTTCTGCGGTTTCTTCGTATTCGTTGTATTTTATTAATTTGGCGATATATTCTTTTAGCTCATTTCCCATTTTTCAAAGTCATAATTCTCTCAAATATTGTGTCATCGGATATCCAATCTGATAGTTCTTTGGTTGTTTTTAAAACATATTCCCAATTTAAAGTTCCTCTGAATGCTGTTTGCAATGCCTCCGATTAGCATATATGGTATCTTCAAATCATCCAGAAATTCAGTAATATCTTTTATAGCGGAAGTAATGTTGTTTGTGCCCACAACTGAGCATATAAACTTTTTATATTGAATGCAATTGCATATTCAATGTTCAAATATTAAACCCATTACACTGCCCTCGTGCCCTTAAAGCATTACAAAGCAATACAAATTTATTGCAAAGCCTTTGAAAACCGGCAGGAAAGTAATTGCAGGCGGCAGCACAAATGTTTATCAATGTTCAGTGTTCAATGACTGTTCATCATAATCGCCGCCTGGAATCCGGATGCAAGCACTTATGATGTTACAATCGCTGTCAGCGGGAGTGATATGTATGTAGATGGAATTTTTAGTACAATCGGCGGAAATTCACAATCGAATTTCGCATTATTTGCAGACAGAATTTTACCAGTTACGCTTTCTTCGTTCACACATTACATCAGCGGCAGGGATGTTAATTTGAAATGGGTAACGGATAATGAAATTATTAATGCTGGGTTTGAGATTCTTCGTTCCGTAGAGTATAATATATGGACAAAAGCCGGATATATAAATTGCACAACAAAAGAAGTTGACACAAAGGACACTAAGAGACTTGAAGCAAGAGCGAGGAGCATATTTGCGAATAAAATATATGAATTTTTAACATGGATAAAACCGTATATTTTTAATAATATTTTTACGTGTGTTTTTAACTAAACTACTGTGTGCTATTTATTAATGTGCAAACAGAATTTTATATTGACAAATATAATTTATCTCTTTATCTTAATATAAAAAATGATTTCAGCATCAGTAAATATTCCGAATCAAAAAAAGCCTATATTGATTGAAGCATCTTCAATGAAAGAATTGATATTAAAGTTAAAGGAAATTGATATCAAAAAGAATTTTATTTATGATAAATATTTCGGGTGTATGGATATAGAAGACGGAGAAGAGCTGACACAAATTATTAATGAAGAGTTTTCAAATATTGAAGGCAGCTGGTAATGGATAAAATTGCCCTTGATACAAATGTAGTGATAAAATATTTCATAGGTGATAAAAATGTTATTTTGAATTTAAAAAATTCGGAAAAGTTTTATTTACCTTTTCCTGTTGCAGGTGAATTACTTTATGGTGCAAAAAATTCAAAAAAGGCCGGGGATAATTTACAAAAGCTCAATGAATTCTTTTCCGATAATGAGGTTTTGCATTCAAATCAACCGGTTTGTGAAATTTATTCTGATATCAGAAAACAGTTAAAAGAAAACGGAAAACCCATACCTGAAAACGATATCTGGATTGCGGCTGTATGCAAATATTATGATTGCACAATATCCACTTTTGATAAGCATTTCCTGCTTATTCCGGGAATCAAGATTCTAACTTTCAAAGAAATATAATACAAGCCTGCTTGTAAAACTGCTTTTCACTAAAATTGACGCCGCCGGTAATCAACCAACGGCCGGTTCGGGTTCTATCGGCGGCAGTGAACCAACATTATTCAAACATCATGCAAGACTGGCATCGAATTCAAATAACAATAGAAGTGTAAACTGGCTCTGTCAGCGATATTTGTTCTTACGCTTTTTGCACTAATTATTAATTTGTTGTCACAAGTATATAATACGGATACACCGAATGATTTTCCCAGACCTGAGAATTCTTTACATCATTCGGGAAAAGTTTATAATAATCAGCATTCGGCACCATCGGTATATTCAATCCGGCTCTTTCAAAATCAGTTGTCTTCAGGATTTCAGGCTCAACATAACCCGGCATGGCATTAAGAACTTTCGGATATACATACTCGTGAATGATTTTTCCGAGTTCATCCGCCGCATCAGGAACTACTTTAAGGAATTTCTGTGCCGCTTCATCAAACTTTGCTCCGGGTTTATAGTTCACATCCGTAAAAAAACCTTTAAGATTCATAAACGGACTTATCTTCGGAAAATCCAGTTGTGTCTGAAGTGTAACGCCGATGCACGGAACCCAGTCGAGTACGTTATTTACCGACATTGCCCAGCCGCCCATAGTTATTTTTTCATAATCATAAGCATACTGAACGTTCCCGGTTTTCGGAGCCGCGATGTTATACGTCTTAAGCCGGAAATCCGAAGGAAGTTTTCCGTCTTTCTGGAGATAGCGAATATATGAAGTCGCCAGGAATCCGATACCGCTTCCCTGGCTATGACCAAGAATAATAAAATCCCGAATCCCGCCGGCGTATTGTTTCTTAATCTGTTCTATAAGCTGATCCGATATATGTCCTAATGCGAGCAGCATTCCGAGATGGACTCCCGCACCGGGCAGCTCGGCAACTTTATACTCAAACGTTTTGCTGTCCGACATTTTTATCTTTCCGATTCCTGCCGCCATAGGAACATAGAATGCCGCAGTAAAACTCAATGCTGCAGTATCTATTATTGAGCCTCTTATTGCAAGTATAGCTTTCCTGTCCTCTGTTAACCAAACGTCAAACCTGTTCATCAGCGGTGATACATTTGAACGGAAAACACGCTTTACCTTCGTTGGTTCGGGGGTTTTGAATCCTCCTATATCGGTCGAGTCATAAGTGCGTTCCATTACGGGAAGCAGTAATGTGAGTTCAGCTTTATCGTAACCCGGTTTAAGTTCCGAGGATGTGTTCTTCTTTTCACCGCATCCTGTCATCACAAAAAGAAATGCCGAAAGTACGAATAAAATCGGAAGTGGTTTCATAATTTTGTTTTTAGTTAAATATGTTTAGTATTATAATAAATTTGCAAATTAATCTCAACGCAACATTCCTGAACTACTGAACGGTCGCAGATCATTGCCGTACCAGCTTAGAGAATCATCATCATCGCCAAATCTTCTAATATATTATTATGGAAACGATAAATAAAAAGCCGAGAATTATTTTGATATTTTTCATATTTTCCGAATCAGATATTATTCAAATTAAGCAATAAGGCAGAAAGATTATCTAAGTTTTTTCAATACACGTTTCATACATTTTGTTTTCGTTCAAAACCAGCATATTAGCAAAACTAAAACGATAGAAGACTATACTTTTAGTTAAATCCATATAGCTTTCGGAATGACTTTTTTCCCCTGATTTGAAAATATTGCGTACCTTACTGCGGACATTAAATGGTCATTGAACTTCACCGGCTCATCGAGCAGATTACCGTTCCTGTCTTTTTTATAAGAATACTCTTCGAGTTCCTTATTAAGATTTACATTTTCATTTTTAGTAAAAATTTTGCATCTTTTTACGAAATCGATACCTGCGCTCACATTCTTATCAGCCGGCAGTGCATTAAACCCTGCCATTTTTATTTCCTGAATCCTGTCAGGGTCAGCCGAATCGCAATAAATCCGCTTCTTCCTATCAGGAATCAAAATCTTCATTCTCTCAATCAGATCCGCATTAGTCAGTCTCGTCTGATAAAGGAGTTCGGTCAGATAATATTTCATATCCCTGATTCCAACCATCACGAGCGCTGTAGGATTGTTATATCCGAAGTCCAAACCGTAAACCGTATCGTCAGGATTTCCTTTGAGCACGTATTCAAACGAACCGATATTCAGGAAATTATCGAAAATAGTCCCAATGTTGCGCACGTATTCACCGAGCGTAAACACACTGTAATAATCAGCAGATTGCTCTTTCAGGTTTTCAAGACTGTCCGTGTATTCTTTATCCAGAGTCGCATTATCCTTATATGTTGATTTAATAATTTCCACGTTGTTTTCCAGTTTCACCTTCTTATTGATATAACTGAATTCTCTTTTCGGATTATACGTCAGGAAAATCTGATTCCTTTCGTCGGTTTTTTTTGCTCCGCTTAGTCTTGTTTTAAGCGTGACGTAATCATCATAAGTGAATTCTTCCGCTTCCTCCATCCAGATATAATTAAAATTCGTGGATTGCAGTTTAGTTGGTATGTCAACTGACGTTGCAAGAACATAATTTCCATTATACCTGAATTCCCTGTACGTCTTATTATGATCAAATTTATCATAAAGATTGTATTCTTTAAGAAGGTCTATAAAAAGCTTATACGACGTGAATAAAAGAGAATGGAGTGTTTTTCTCGTTATAAGAAAATTCTTATTCTCTTCATTCTGAAGTTTGTATATAAACAACTGGCAAACGGAATAACTTTTTGAACTTCTGGCTCCGCCCTCGTTCAGCACAACTGCCGCTTTGCTCCGATAATTCCGCTTGAAGACATTTGTAACCTTAACCTTCCGTATCGTAATTCCTTTTTCACGGTTTATCCGTTCAGACCTTCTTCTTTTGGTTTTGCTCTTAATCACCTTCATACACAAATTCTATTTTCTCAACCAGTATTTTCCCTTCATGCTTCACATCATGCGATTCCCTGAAACCCTCAACGAGCTGAAACCAAAGCTTGACTTCAGGAGCCTTGCCTTCCTTTGCCCTTTCATATAAGGACAGAAGGATTTTCGGCGTAAATACTCTTAAATCTTTAATCCACTCAGGCTGATCCATCATTTGCAAATGTCTCATAATTGTCTTTTCCGACAGATGCGTTTTTATCGCCAGTTCCTTATGGCTGGGTCTGCGATTTTTCTCTTCATAAATTGTAACGAACGCATCCTCTACCAGCAGGCGGTTTGTTTCTACATCTTTTCTCTTTTTCACTTTCAAGATTTTTTCTCCTTTCTGTTTTTTCACTTTCAAGATTATTTCTCCTTTCTGTTTTTTAATAATATTTTATTGAAAATAATCATTATTTATTTAAAAAAAATATATATTGCTTTTTTTCTTTTAAGTATATTATTTAGAATATATAAATAATAAAAAAGAGATTTTTCGTTGACAGATTATGAACTCAGGGCGATATAAAACAACTCTGCAATTTTACTAACTTTTCTAATGATATTTTACTACTTTTGATAAAAATCTAAACCTTGATTGCCGCTCCGCATGATTACATTATTTATGCCGTAATGCGCGTTTATGACCCGGTAAATAATCAAACCATAGAACTTTTGACCAATAATTTCTCTTGTACAACAGAAACAACTTCATCGCTTTTTAAACAACGCTGGCAGATAGAAATATTTTTCGAAGAACTCAAACAGCATTAAAAATCATAACTTTTGTCGGAACTAACGAAAATGCCGTCAAGATACAGATTTGGACAGCATTTATAACAATATTGAACAAATCTATACGCTTCTTTTAAGTTCCAATTTTTTTTTGGACAGCAGTGTAACGGAAAATATCTTCTAATCCTTAAGGTATAGTCAATTTTCATCCTTTAGGACTATATATTCATAAATATAATTTATTTATTTTCAATAGTTAAAGTATGTTTACCGTATGGAAATTCCGATTCGATTTGACATATTGTTAATCGCTCGGTAACCGGTTGTTTTAACCGTGGCATTGTATAAAGCAGGTATGTTTTGATGATAAATATTAAGTTGATTTTATTAACGGTATATAAAATATTAAAAATAAATGAAAAAATATGATAATATAGATAAGCGAGAGGCTGAATTGATTATTGCGAACAAAGAACTCGTTTTTCAAAACGAAGAGAAAGAAAAACGTGCGGCAGAACTGGTTATAGCCAACAAAGAACTTGCCTTCCAGAATGCAGAGAAAGAAAAGCGTATAGCCAACAAAGAACTTGCCTTTCAGAATGCAGAGAAAGAAAAGCGTGCGGATGAGTTAATTATAGCCAACAAAGAACTTGCCTTCCAGAATGCAGAGAAAGAGAAACGGGCAGATGAGTTAATCATAGCCAACAAGGAACTTGCCTTTCAGAATGCAGAGAAAGAGAAACGGGCTGCAGAGTTAATAATAGCCAATAAGGAACTTGCAATTCAGAATAAAGAAAAAGAAAAGCGAGCGGATGAGTTAATCATAGCTAACAAAGAACTTGTCTTTCAAAACGAAGAGAAAGAGAAACGGGCAGCGGAACTTGTTATTGCAGACAAAGAGCTTGCTTTCCAGAACGATGAGAAAGAGAAACGTGCAGCGGAACTTGTTATTGCAGACAAAGAGCTTGCTATTCAAAACGAAGAGAAAGAAAAACGTGCAGATGAGTTAATTATTGCAGAGAAAGAGCTTGCTTTTCAGAACGAAGAAAAAGAGAAACGTGCAGACGAGCTGGTCATTGCTAATATTGAGCTTGATTATCAAAACTTGGAGAAAGAAAAGCGTGCGGCTGAGTTAATCATTGCCGATAAAGAGCTTGTCTTACAGAATAAAGAGAAAGAAAAACAGGAGGCAGCAAATAAAGAACTCGAAGCGTTCAGTTATTCTATATCTCATGATCTGCGGGCACCATTAAGACATATCGGCGGTTTTGTTGATTTGCTTAAAAAAAATAATTCGGCAGATCTCGATGAAACAGGATTAAGATATCTGAACACAATTTCGGAGTCAACCATCGAAATGGGGAATCTTATTGACGCATTGCTGACATTTTCAAGATTAAGCAGAACTGAACTGCAGCGCACAAAAATTAATTCAAATAACCTTGTAACCCGTGTATTTAAAACATTCAGTGATGAATTAGCCGGCAGAAATGTCGAGATTCATATATTGGATCTTCCGGATACAATGGGTGACGAAGACCTGATTAATCAGGTCTGGGTGAATCTTATCTCCAACGCCTTAAAATATTCACGCAACAAAGAGCAGGCAGTAATTGAAATCGGAGGTAAAAACGGGAATGATGAAACAATATTTTATATCAAAGATAACGGTGCCGGATTTGATATGAAGTACGCGGATAAACTGTTCGGAGTTTTCCACCGCCTGCATAAAACCAGGGATTTTGAAGGAATAGGAATAGGGCTTGCCAATGTAAACAGAATAGTTACGAGGCATGGCGGTAAATGCTGGGCGGACAGTGAAGTGGGTAAAGGTGCCACATTTTTCTTTAGTGTACATAATAATTAATCAATTAATAATATAATTATGAAAGCAGAAGTAAAAAGAATTCTTATCGTTGATGACAGTCCTAAAGATGTTGAACTTACTATCGCTGCTCTTGCTGAAAATAATCTTGCTAACGAAGTTATTGTTGCGGAAGACGGTGAAGAAGCATTGGATTATCTGAATAAACGGGGCAAATATGCTGATGGTGATAATGTTATTCCTGCTGTTATTCTGCTGGATATAAAGATGCCTAAGATGAATGGGATCGAATTGCTTAAACACATTCGTTCCGACCCTAAATTTAAGTTAATTCCTGTAATCATGGTGACATCTTCCCGCGAAGAAAGAGATCTGGGGGAAAGTTACAAACTTGGTGCAAATGCTTATGTGGTTAAGCCGGTTGATATTGCTCAGTTTTTCAATGCAATTAAAGTCCTGGGACAATTTTGGGCTGTAGTAAATCTCCCGCCGCCTGAACCGTCCGCTGTATCTGATTCGGGTAAATTTTTTAATGAAGAGGTTATTTCAGTGAATGAGAAAATAAAAATACTGCATGTTGAAGACTCTTTAAACGATTCTGTACTAATAAAATCTTTGATTGAAAACGGAGGTATAGAGCATGATTATTTTTTGGTTGACAACGAAAAAGACTTTTTGAATATTCTGGAAACTGAAAAAATCGATATAATTTTAAGCGATTACAGCCTGCCGGATTATAGTGGTAATGAAGCATTAAATGTTGTAAAAGAAAAATATTCTTTCATTCCTTTCCTTTTTGTTTCGGGGACAATGGGTGAAGACGCAGCTATAAATGCTATGTTAAACGGGGCAACGGATTACGTGCTTAAAAACAAGCTTGAGCGGCTTGTTCCGGCGATTAAAAGAGCCCTGCATGAATATGAACTCGAAATTAATCGTAAACTGGCCGATGAGGCGCTGATATCTTCGGAAATCAGGTACCGGAGATTGTTCGAAGCCGCAAGAGACGGCATTATTATTCTGGATGCTGAAACCGGAATGATTGTTGATGTTAATCCGTTTTTGATTGAAATGACCGGATACTCACACGAAGATTTTCTCGGAAAAGCAATCTGGGACGTCGGAATTTTCCGGGATATTTTTGCCGGTGAAGAAAAATTTCTTGAAATGAAGCAGAAAGAATACATACGATATAAAGACTTACCGCTCGTAACTTTTGACGGGCGTAAGATTTATGCGGAGTTCGTCAGTAATGTTTATCTGGTTGACCGCAAAAAGGTGATCCAATACAACATACGCGATATCACCGAGCGCAAACTGGCAGAAGAGGAAATTATTAACGCCAAAGAAAAAGCAGAGGAAATGAGCCGTTTAAAAACGAATTTCCTGGCAAATATGAGCCACGAAATAAGAACTCCCCTTAATGGTATTTTAGGCTTTTCGGATATAATTCAGGACGAAGATGATCTGGACAAAGTTAAAAATATGGCGGAGTTAATAAACGAAAGCGGCAAACGTCTGCTTAATACACTGAACCAGATACTGGATTTATCCACTCTGGAATCTCAAAAAAAGAAAGCGGATTATACATTTACTGATATTAATATTATTATAAAAGAAACAATATTGTTATTCAGTGCCGCAGCGAAAGAAAAGAATCTGAAGCTGGCGTTCGAGTCCGGTATAGCATCTCTTACGGCATATACGGAGCCTGACCTTATCAGCAACACATTAAGTAATCTTTTAAGTAATGCCATAATATACACAAAACTGGGAAGTGTAAGTGTGAGTGCTAAAGAAGAAATAATTAATGATGAGAACAGCATTGTAATTGATGTTATTGATACCGGCATAGGAATAGAAGAGGAAAACCTTGAAATTATTTTCGATGAATTTCGTCAGGCAAGCGAGGGATTGGGAAGGAACTTTGATGGTACCGGGTTAGGTCTTGCACTGTGCAGGAAATACATGAAACTGTTAGGAGGATCAGTCAGTGTTACAAGCATTCCCGGCAAGGGGTCTGATTTCAGGATGGTTATCCCCAAAAATAATGTAAAAGAAGACGGGAGCATAAAATCAGAATTGGAAAAATCCGCCGTGACCGCATTACTGTGTAAATCTGAAGTGAATGCAGAACAGGATTCCGGTAACAAAGAGTCACGGAAAAAAGAGCCGGGGATAATTAAATCTGAAATAAGACAAAAGATATTGTATATAGAAAATGATAAAGTTTGCACTCACTTGGCAAAATGTGTATTGGAAAAACAATATGATTTTGATACGGCTGTAAACGGAATTGAAGGTATTAAAAAGACAATGAATAATGAATACGCACTGATTTTACTGGATATAAATCTTGGGAAAGGAATAACGGGGACTGATGCACTGACGGAAATAAAGAGAAATCCGTATTATAAAAATATTCCCGTAATAGCAGTGACGGCATTTGCGCAAAAAAGAGATGAAGAAGAATTCAGGGAGGCCGGATGTACGGATTATATATCAAAGCCGTTTATTAATGAGGCTTTAAGGGAGAAAGTGGCGGAGGCATTGTCAGGGAGGTAATGATTTGCTTGTATGTTAAATAGCAAACAAAAAAATCGGTGCTGTTTGTCCTATATCAATAACTTTAAGAAATGAAAAAATACGAAAGAAAAGAAAAGCGTGCAGGATTTATTCTGGTTTTAATATTTATAATATTTGCAATAGGAATTATTATTGCGGGTGTTTTATATTACAGGAGTTATGAAAAACAATACCGCACCGAAATAGAAAATCAGCTTACTGCTATCGCAGATTTGAAATCCGGTGAGCTTATTCAGTGGCGGAAAGAACGACTGGGAGATGGGTATATATTTTATAAGAACGAAATATTTTGTGAACATGTCAAACGCTATTTTAAAGACCAGAACGATCCGGAAACGAAAAAAAGAATATTGACATGGATGGAACAGGTTCAGATAGGTTATAATTATAACAGCGTTTTTCTGCTGGATACTCAGTTCGCGAAGAGAATTATTATTCCTGATAATTCCGACAATAATAACCCATTTATATCCGGAAGCAATTATGATTCACTGAAATCAGGTAAAATCGTCTTTGAGGATTTTTACCGTGACGAAACACATAAAAAAATATTTATGAGGATTTTTGTTCCGGTTATTGACGAGAATGACAGTAATCACATTGTTGGTATGGTCGAACTGAGGATAGACCCGGAAAATTATATTTATCCGTTAATAAATCAATGGCCTACACCTAGCAGGACATCTGAGACAGTGATCGCCAGACGTGAAGGAAATGATGCCGTTTATCTGAATGAATTAAAATATAAAGAAAAAACCGCCCTTACTTTCCGGATTTCTTTGGAGAAAAAAGATTTAGTAACCGTCAAAGCAGTGCTGGGAGAAACCGGGATATCGGAGGGATTGGATTACCGGGGAGTGGAAGTTGTAGCTGATGTTCGCCTTATTCCGAATTCTTCATGGTATATGATTACAAAGATTGATAAATCAGAAATATATGCACCTATGAGCGAAAAACAATGGACAATGATTGTTCTCGTTATCGCATTTTTATTCGGCTTGGGAGGAGTTTTCGGATTAATCTGGAAACAGCAAAGTACAAAATATTATAAAGAAAAATCTGAAGCGGCAGAGGAAATCCGCAAATTAAATACCGAACTTGAGAATCGTGTAAAAGAACGTACATCGCAATTGGAAAATGCTAACAAAGAGCTCGAAGCATTTTCGTATTCTGTATCGCATGACCTCCGTGCGCCGCTCAGGCATATAAGCGGATACTCTGACCTTCTGATGAATAAGTTTATTGATTCATTGCCCGAAAAAGGCAGGCATTATCTGAAAACAATAGCTGATTCCGTTTATCAGATGGGTGTGCTGATTGATGATCTTCTTCAGTTTTCCAGAATTGGGAGATCGGAAATGAAAAAAGCAAATATTGATATGAATAATATTCTGAAAGAAGGAATAGATTTTCTGACGAAAGAAAATCCGGGAAGAAAACTTAATTGGGATGTAGAGGATTTACCTCAGGTTGACGGGGATTATGCTATGATGAAACAGGTTTGGACGAATTTACTGAGCAATGCTGTGAAGTTTACGAGAAAAAGGGAATCAGCCGGTATTAAAATAGGAACTAAGGAAAATAATAAGGAAATAATATTTTATGTGCGGGATAACGGAGTCGGTTTTGACATGAAATATTCCGATAAACTGTTTGGAGTTTTCCAGCGTTTACATTCGACAGCTGAGTTTGAAGGAGTAGGAATCGGTCTGGCAAATGTCAGCCGCATTATTTCAAGGCACGGCGGGCGCGTTTGGGCAGAATCAGAATTGGAAAAAGGAGCTACATTTTATTTCACTATACCAAAATTAAAGGAGTAAAATTTATTATGAAAGAATTAAGAAGAATTCTTCTTGCAGAAGATAATCCGAAAGACATTGAACTGACAATAGAGGCACTGATTGATAATAATCTTGCTAATATCGTTGATGTGGTAAATGACGGAGTTGAAGTGCTGGAATATCTTCGGTGTGAAGGAAAGTATTTTGAACGGAAATCAGGTAATCCGGCTGTATTATTGCTTGATCTTAAAATGCCGAAAATGGGCGGAATAGAAGTACTGCAAGCAATTAGAAGCGAAACTAAACTAAAAATGCTGCCTGTGGTTATTCTTTCGTCATCACGTGAAGAACAGGATTTAATCAGGACTTATGAACTTGGAATAAATGCTTATGTCGTGAAACCGGTAGGATTTAAAGATTTTACGGAAGCTGTAAAGAATATCGGAATATTCTGGGCTATCTTAAACGAACTGCCGCCCGAAGGAAAACCGAAAAATGATAGCGCAAAATAATTTGGAAAAATGTTGAATATTTCAACAATAAGATAAATATGGATATATCATATATTTGCGCATACGAAAATGAACAAAACTGAACAACACAGAAGGCAGTAACGGTAGTGCAGACTTGACCTGGAATCCGAATACAAACGGTACTGTTTTTACAATCGTCGTCAGCTGGAGTGATATATATGCCGGAGGAGATTTTACTACAACCGACGGACAAATGTCCGTTTAGTTAAATCTGAGGGATTTATATTTCTGAAGTAATTTAGTATAGTCCTCGTCCTTATAGATATAGACACGTCTTTCGGAGAGAGAGCCGTCGTCACGGAAATGCTCGAAGCGTCCGAGTCCGAAACGGCGGCTTGTCTCTCCCCTAATATAATATGTGAAGTTGGCTATGTATTTTTTTTGTAATTATGTTTTTTCTAATACCGTCCTTTTTTCTGGTAATATTATTAAAATCTGTACTTTCCTGGACGCCAAATGTCGTTATTACCACGGTTACATTTTATTATGGCGCAACGGGATGATTAACCACATCCGTTTCTTTTAAATATTTTTCAAAATCCTTAGAAGTATATGATAATTTTCTTTTACATAACTCACTACTGCCTGTTTCTCTTCCGGGAGTGTCCGGTTTCTTTTCGGAGCACTGGCATTATGACAGTTTGGTGTTCCCGTGCGCCAATGCCACAGGGAGTTATGTTATAACTGCCGCGTTCTTGTCCTGCGCTGCAAATTACTTTATTGGTTTTATTTATTTTGAGACTACTTCAAAAAATTTCTTTTTGAATGTATCTCCTATGGGTATTTTTTTCTCTCCGATTATTATTATGTGTTTTTCTATCATATCAATTTTATCTATTGCTATCATAAATGATTTATGCACACGAATAAAGTTGGATTTTGGCAATAGTATTTCGATGTTCTTGAAACTTTGAAGTGTAGTAATTTTTGATGTTTTGGTTTTGATGATTAAATATTCATATAGTCCTTCTATATAAAGAATATCGTCATAATTAATTCTGTGCATTTTATATTCGGCTTTAACAAACATATAATCTTTTTGCGCCTTTTGAGTATTGGAAACATCTTTTTCTTTGCAGATTAAATCATATACTTTATCTACAGCTTTCAAAAATCTTTCAAACGAAAGAGGCTTAAGAAGGTAATCTGTAACGTCGAGATCAAACGCATCGATAGCATAATTTCTGTATGCCGTAGTAATAATTATTTTTGGTTTTCTGTTTAATGCCTTTAGAAGCTGAATACCGGATAATCCTCCCATTTCAATATCGAGGAAAACCAGGTCAACATCATTTGATTTTATAAATTCTATACCACTGATTCCGTCTTTAAAAGTATTTAAGAGATTTAAATATGGTACTTTTGAAATGAATCCCTTGATTAATGTACGGGCAGGGGGTTCATCATCTATAGCGATACAGTTAATTACCATTGTAATAAATTGTTAATTTTATATTATATTGATTGCTGCTATTATTAATTTCTATGCTGTAATTTTTATCAAAAAGTAAATCAAGTCTTCGAATTATATTTTTCAATCCGAATCCGCCTTTATTTCTTTTTATTCCATCATCAATTTTTAAATAGTTATTAATTTCAAACAATATTTTATCTTCTTCAATATTGAAATTTATTTTAATACCGGGGGAAGGAGCCATTTTATCTCCGTGTTTAAAAGCATTTTCTATAAATGGGATAAATAAAAGCGGGGGTGTAAATATGTTCAAGTAATCTCCGGTTATAGTTAATTCAATATAATCAGGGTTGTTATACCTGATTTTCTGAAGTTCCAGATAGTTTTTAATAAATTCTATTTCTTTTTCAAATTCTATTTTTTCCACTGATGATTCGTACAAAAGGTAACTCATAGTTTCGGAAAGTTTATCAATTATGTATAAAGTTTTATCGGAATTTATACTTGCAAATGATTTAATGTTATTCAGTGTATTGAAGAAAAAGTGCGGGTTAATTTGTGCCCTGAGCGATGCTAACTCATTTTTTATATTTTCTTTTTCTATTTCTTTTTGTTTTAAACCGGCATTATACCATAATATTGTAATTTTCAGAAAAGTACCGAAAACAAACATTGTAAAAAGATTTACTATGCCTGTCCGGAAATAACTGCCGAAAATATCACCGAGTATCAATTTTTGATTTACGAAGTGAATACTAATGCTTGCATTAATATATCCGTATAATATCGAATAAAGTCCGATAAATATCAGAAAGGAAATTACATATATAGTAATATTTTTGAATGAATAGAGTTTCGGTGACACAATGAAGTAACACAAATAAAACATCGAAGCATCGAGAATTCTCCTTACAATAAAACTGTACAGAAAAAGAAAACCGGAATTATCCTGGTAAACTGCCGTACCATACGCAAGACAATCCAGAGTCCAAAACACAATATGAATTACTATGATTTGTTTTTTGTTCATACTACTTATCTGTAAAATACAAAAATATTACTATTGAAAATAATCAATTTATAAAATGAACATATATTTTGAATACTTATATTTGATTTTATAGGAAGGATTATAGTTAAAAAACGGAACTTCATTGAGTTATTCCGGTGGTTTATTGAATATGGTTATTTTAATGTAAACATATCCGATATCTTGCGTATAATTAAACATAACCTTATGAATAAATTATATGTACTGATTATTTTCTTTTTAAGCCATCAACAATAATCAGTTTACATATTTAAAAAAACAGTTTTGTTAAATATTTATGCTAAATTATACATTATCATTTACCGGAATACAAATAAATAAAAAACAAATTATTTATGAAAACACAATTACTAAAATTGCAAGTAATTATCAGTTCTATCATCCTGTTGGTGGTTATTTCGACCACACTCTCGCAAGCACAGTTGCTCAACGGACCGCAAAAAATTGTTACGGATGCAAAGCGTAATCGTCTTTTTGCATCAAATGGAAATGCCGGAAAGCTTGTTATGATAGACAGCACCGGAACCCAAAGGCATTTTATAGATACCGCCGGATTTATAGACGGATTGGAAATAGTCGGGGATACTATTTACGGTGTTGCAGATAACCGGGTAATTAAAGCTTATAATTTAATTACGAAACAGCTTGTAATGAATATTACATTGACCGGTGGTGTCAGTACCAATTATCTGTCGAGTATTACATCAGATTCCGCAGGACATCTCTTTATTTCCTGTCCTGACCTGAACGCTATATATAAACTGAGGATTAGTGACAGAGCATTTTGGACGTTTGCCCAAAATGGCGGACTTAACAGACCGAACGGGATACTTTTAGAAAGAGATAAAAATAGAATAGTAATTATTGATGATTCTCCCCCTCCATCCATGATTCACGCAATCAGTCTCCTTGATTCAACCGTATCTAATCTTGATACTACAGCTTTTAATAGCCCCGACGGCATTGTAAGAGATAAAAACGGTTATTATTATGTGGGAGGTTATTATCTGACGGCAATTTACAGATTCAGACCCGACTTTAGCGGATTACCCGTGCCGATATTTTACGGCAGCCACATGGTTTATCCTACTTATGACTATAACGATCATTCTTTATTAATCACTTTTTATGATGCAAATACATGGGCAAGAATTTTTCTTCCTGTAGGTATTAATGACCCCGAAGAGCATATAAAAGATTTTCAACTTCATCAAAACTACCCGAATCCCTTTAATCCATCTACAAATATCAAATTTCAGATAAAAAAGAATAGCTTTGTATCTTTGAAGGTTTATAATTTACTGGGGATGGAAATTGCGACTTTGGTTAACGAGAAACTTCCGGCGGGAACATACGAAACCCGATTTTCCATTAACTCATTAACCAATAAACAATTAACAAGCGGGGTTTATTTTTACAAGTTAGAAACAAACGGTTTTAGTGAAACCAGACAAATGATTTTGTTAAAATGAGTAATAAATAAAATATTATAATAAAAATTTGAATAAAATATACAGCAGCCAAAATAAAATAAAAAAATTATGAATATAAGATTCTTATTGTTAATTGTTTTTGCTTTTTGTTTCATGCATCCCGTATTTATCAAATCTCAGGTCCGGACAACCACTCCTGAATGTGTAGCATACGATAGCATCAGCAACAGGTATTTTGTTTCCTGTCTTATGTCGGGTAAAATTATAGCAATAGATTCCCTTGGTAATATGAGCATTTTTAAAAGCGGACTTGGATATGCCAGCGGTTGTAAGGTACATGGGAATGTAATTTATGTATCTACAATGTCAACTAAATACGTTAAAGGGTTTGACCTTTCGACGGGGAATCAGGTAATGAATATTTACATCCCAACGGCTCATCAACTTGATGGTATGACTACAGATACTGCCGGGAATCTATACGTTGCAGACTACGACTATAGCCAAACGAATGACCAGATTTTCAAAATCAGGTTAAGCACTCAGTCATATTCGGTATTTGTTCCTGCCGGACACGGACTGGCAGGTATGCCTCAGGATATTTTTTACGACAAACCAAATAACAGATTAATCATCGTATCAGCTTCAATTAGTTCACCAATACAGGCAATAAGTCTCACGGATTCTGCTGTTTCAAATATCTTACCTACTTCGGTCGGAGATTTTGACGGGATTGAAATGGATAATAACGGGAATTATTATCTTACAACTTGGGCAACAGGTTCTTTGATAAAATACAATCATGACTTTTCGGGTTCTCCCGTCACGATTTTAAGTGGTTTGAACGGTCCTTCGAATCTTTGCTATAACAGGAAAAAAAATATTCTCGCAGTCCCTGTATATTATTTAGACTCAGTCATATTTCTTTCTCTTAGTTCAATAGGAATTTCGAAGGAAGAGGAAATAATCAAAAGTTCCAATCTTAATCAAAACTATCCGAATCCCTTTAATCCATCTACAAATATCAAGTTTCTGATAATTAAGAATAGCTTTGTTTCGTTAAAGGTGTATAATATACTTGGGGTAGAAGTTGCGACTTTGGTTAACGAGAAACTTCCGGCGGGAACATACGAAGCCCGATTTTCCATTAACTCATTAACCAATAAACAATTAACAAGCGGGGTATTTTTCTATACTTTAGAAACAGATAATTTTATTAGTACAAAAAAAATGATTTTAATCAAATAACGGCGGTAATTTTATCATTATCCCGATAAACCAATAGAATCAGGATTAACAGTAAAACAGAATAATGTGATAAAAAGAGAGAGTAAAAGTGAATACAAAAATAAACAAAATATCAATTAGAGTTGCTCGAATAAATTAATTAAATAATAAAATTATGACAAGAAAAAAAAATTTACCGGTTGTTCTTTTGTTCTGCTTATTTATGTTAGTAAGCTGCAATTCTTTTGCAAATAATATCTCTGTTACTAACATCAGTCTTACAGGTCAAAATGTTACGAATCACTATAATATGATAAAATTCGATATACAATGGGATAACTCATGGAGAACTTCTTCTGCACCAAATAATTGGGATGCCGCCTGGGTATTTGTGAAGTACAGGAAAGGAACCGGAGCATGGCAGCATGCCTGGTTGAATAATGCAGGTCACTTAAATCCGGCAGGAAGCACAATAGCAGCAGGTCTGCTTGATCCTGCTTTACCATTTGAGCAAACTTCAAATCCCGGTATGGGTGTATTTATTTACCGTGATGCTGACGGCACAGGTACATTTTCCAAAACAGGTGTGCAACTCCGCTGGAATTACGGCGCTAACGGATTAAACGATAACGATATAGTAGATATCCGTGTTTTTGCAATCGAACAGGTATATGTACCGCAAGGAAGTTTTTATGCAGGAAGCGGAGGAACGGAAATCAGTGCTTTTTACAAGTATCCGACATCTGCCAATCCTTTTCAGATAACAAGTGAAGATGCAATCACGGTAGGTACTTCTACCGATAATCTTTATTATGATTTTTCCACTCATGGCGGCGACCAACTCGGACCCATCCCTGCTGTTTTCCCGAAAGGTTACAATGCTTTCTACTGTATGAAGTATGAAATATGCCAAAAGGGATATGTGGACTTTTTGAATAATCTCACAGCAATCCAAGCTTCTTATCGCTACTATATTTACGGTACATCATTCAGGTACGGAATTACTTTATATAACGGGTTATACAGCACTACCAATCCCTATATTGCCTGCAATTATTTAAACTGGGCGGATAAAGCGGCATATTTTGATTGGAGCGGTTTACGCCCAATAACTGAATTGGAATTTGAAAAAGCCTGCAGGGGAACATTACCACCCGTACCGAACGAATATGCATGGGGTACTTCGGAAATAACAACCGGTCAATATACACTGAGCAACAGGGGGGCAATTAACGAAAATATATCAACCAATTTTAGCACTACCGTTGGAAATGCCACATACATATTGACCACACCATATAATGGAAATATTAATGGACCTTTGCGAGCTGGCATTTTTGCGGGTAACAGCAGCAATACAGGCAGAGTAACTGCAGGAGCAACCTATTACGGTATAATGGAAATGAGCGGTAATTTATTGGAGCAAATTATTACTGTAGGAAATCCGGGAGGCAGATTATTTACAGGCAAGCATGGAAATGGAGTATTAAGTACCTATGGTAGTGCTGATGTAATTAACTGGCCGGGTACAAATTCTTACGGTGCCGGATTCCATGGAGGTTTTTGGTATTTAGATGCTTCGTACATGCGAGTTTCCGAGCGCAGCGGAGCAGCCGGCACTGATACCGGTCGCTACGATTCAGATGGCGGTCGAGGCGGTCGTACTGCACCTTAACCGATTTTTATAATTTTAACATACTATTAAAATGAAAAAAATAACAATTTATTTAATTTTTTTGCTGGTGCTGCCTATTATACTGCAAGCTCAGTATATGGGAGGAATCGGGAATGGTGATGCGTCTATAATCTTAACAAACGCACATATTTCTGTTCACAAAATTGAAACGGAATTACCGGGAAAATATGAACTTTACCAGAATTATCCAAACCCGTTTAATCCTAATACGATAATCAGATTTCAGATAAAAAAGTCAGAATTTGTATCGTTGAAAGTTTATGATATTCTTGGAAAGGAAATTATTACTTTGGTAAATGAAAAATTAAATGCAGGCACTTATGAAATACCATTTTCCATTAATCAATATACCAATTACCAATTTACAAGCGGAGTATATTTTTACAGAATAGAAGCCGGTGATTTTGTGACAACAAAGAAGATGATATTGATGGAATAGATTGGAGTATCAGTTCATGGAATAGCTTCAATAGAGTGTATAATTGCGGCATTTTTTTGAATAAGAGATAAATATTGTATCTTGAATACGGTATTTTGTATATGGATTAAAGAAAGAGATAAGAGGTTGAGAACTTTTTTACAATGCGGATACTTTATGATTCCGAATAAAAGCATTAACATTCATTAAAAATCAAAAACCGTGCCAAATTATTTAATGTATAATATTTAAGCAGTTGTTTGTTTAAAAATTTAGTTATAGTTTCCGCATAGAAACACCTCTTTCCATTGTATTAATAAACTGTTTGACAGAGGCATAAATACCTAAATAGAATAAAGTCCGTTGACTTAAACAGGTTACGGCGTTTTAAATTTTAATAACAAATCTTTTTCAGTTAAAGTTATATTCCGGAAATCGCGGCGGAAGTGCAGGAATGAAAGATTCATCATTTAATAATATAATGAAAGGAAAAGAAATGAAAAAAACATTTTTGATTTTAGTTATCGCCGTATTTGTTATT
>JAPLFI010000454.1:0-2467 GCA_026390755.1 Ignavibacteriota bacterium | reverse complement strand
GCACGAAATACCGAATGCAAAAAACATTGTTACTCAATACGAGGGATATACAGACACAGAAGGTAATCCCATTCCTGCACCAGAGCAAAGGGTTGTAACAGAGCAGGAAAAATCCATTCTGGCTCAGATTCGGCAAATCAGACTTTCCGGAAATCCCGACGGAAACCAGATTCTGCAACTTCAGAGACAACTTGATGCCATAACGGGTCAATCCGTTACGTTACAAACATCTTTTTATCCCGGAACGGTTACACAAGAAGAGCAAAACCCGCCTTTTTTTAATACTGATGTAATCGGCAATACGAGAATATATTCCGGAAATATTAAGGCAATCGCCACCGCAACTGAAACTGTTGGACCTACAGCAGGGAAAATCTGGGCAGTTTGGGCAGTAGGCGGTACGACCGCCGATACTATAAAAATCAGTTATTCCACAAATAACGGACTGTCATGGAATTATTATGCAAGCGCCGCACTTGCCGACGCAGTTAATTTCGGCGACCTGGATATCGAGATAATAGAACCCCCAACCGGAGATAAATATCTTCACGCTGTTTTCGGTCTTCGTGCTTCGGGGGGACTGGGAAGATGGTTTGCCGGAGGGGTTAGTGTGAGAATAACAGGTACATTTGACGCAAGTGTCTATGCATTTACCTGGCCCGGTGACAGCCCAACGAACAGGTATTATAACATCAGGATATGTTCGGATAATGCATATTGGGCGACAGCGGCATTTTTATATATTGCATGCTCATTCGATTCGCTTTACTCCACGAATGTTCATTATAACGCACAGAAATTAGTCCGTTGTGTAGCTCCGTACACAACAACAATGTTTTATACATATCGTGGACCAAAGATATTTTGGTCTCAGACGGGCAGTACCATACAAAGGACACTATACACGGATATCGCATATTACAACAACGTAGCAGATAGTGTGATTACAGTGTTTTCGGGAATACCGGACAGCACTAAACTGTATTTCACTAAAATAGACGGTGCAGGTATTCAACCAATGATCGGTTCGGGTATAATCGGCGGCAGTGAACCGACCTTATACAAGCATCACGCGAGACTGGCATCGAATTCAAATAACAACGGGAGTGTAATTTGTTATTTCAATCAATTTATTTCAGGCACTAATTTTGGATTAAAATATTTCCGTACGACAAACTTCGGAGATTTTACAAACATCGCGGGTGAATCGTATACCTGGTCGGGGGTTCAAGGTGCGGGCAATCCATCAATAGTAGGATTAAGGAACACGAACACTTACAGGTTCGCAGTTCCAATTTGGAATGCCTCAAATGACAGTATATTATCGCTGTCATTATCCTCATCCGGAGTACAGACGCTAATTTCAGGCAGGATGAACAGTATTGCATATTCCACGGCTACTTATGCGCCTGAAGTTGGTATCCGATATGCAAGCGGCGACAGTTGCTTTATGCTTTTAACTGAAACCGGAAGAATAGCATTATGGTCGGCTTTCGGATGCACGTCGCCTACTGTGAACATCGGAAATATTACGACACCACAGAGTTTCAGTTTATCTCAAAACTTTCCGAATCCTTTCAATCCAACGACGAAAATAAATTATTCGATTGCGAAGCAGGGTTTAGTAACTATTAAGGTGTATGATGTTCTGGGACGTGAAAGAGCAACTCTCGTCAACGAACAACTTGCACCCGGGACATATTCCATTGACTGGAATGCAAGCGAATTTCCGAGCGGAGTTTACTTTTACAGATTACAGGCAGGTGATCCTGAAACAAGTTCAGGACAAGTTTATACGGAGACGAAACGTATGATGATAATCAAATAACCGGAATATCAATACAGGGAAACACTTAATACAGATTTCCCGTAATTACCGAACCCTCTGCCTTCACGGGCAGGGGGTTTTTTATTTTAACAGGAGAAGGGGGAAATGTGGTTTTGAGAAACGGGTGAGAGGCAGAGAAAAAGTGTGCACTGACAGTCATTCAAAGTCAAAAACCGTGCCAAACTTTTCGATGCTAATAGTTAAGCAGTTGTTTGTTTAAACCATTTTTATTAGATTTAATTCAGGAATTCCTCTTTCTATCTTATTTTTAACCTGTTTGACAGAGGTATAAGTCCTAAAGTAAAGTCCGTTAACTTAAGAAGGTTATGAAGTTTAAGTTATTAATAATAAATCTTTTAGAAGTATAAATATATTCCGGAAATCGCGGCGGCGGATCGGGATATGAAATACAACAGCGAAAGCATCGGGTTTTTGAAAGATTATGGATTTATACCGGCTCAGGCGGCGTGAAGTTTGGGCAGAGCAAATATGGTTTTACAGCTCAATGAGTTGGATAATTTAAATTATAAATATTTTAGCTCTATAACTTAAACTAATAATTATGAATACAGCAAAACCAGTTAACCCAACTTGCGCACCATAAAAAATAACCTTATGTTATTCAATAAGTTAGCGCCT
>JAPLFI010000548.1 GCA_026390755.1 Ignavibacteriota bacterium | reverse complement strand
CCCCCTTATTTATTACTTATGATTGATTGAATTATGTCAGAATATATAATTTATTATTTTGTCTTATGCGTATTGGTCGCGGGCTTTTCCGCACAGGGGAAAGGGATGTTCTATGTTATTTTATGTGTCTTTGTCCCTATGATATTCTCAAAGTTGCATTATGGTGAATGGTTCTGTGTAATGCCTGTAGCTTTCTCTGCATTCTGGTATTTGATATTTTATCTTATTTCTTTTTTGGGCTTGTTGAAAATATTCTTTTCCGATGGAGGTCTCAATTTCAGGAACACTTCTTTGTTATGCTTTACTCTTTCCGTGATGGAAATCTTATTCTTTGCCTGCAAAACATCAAATAATTAAATTGGAATATTTATGCCTTTATTCAAAATATATTATCGTAAAAAAGAAGAAGGCGGAAGTCGGCTCGGTTGTATCAGTTATTTATTCCTTTGTATAATCATTTTTATTGCATTTATGTTTTTTTTAACAATATGCAGGTCTTGTAGTTGAGAATGCTTTTGGGACTGAGAGATGATTCTCAACTCCCGTTATTAATATAATGGTATAGATATTATTACAATATTTATTTACTTTCAACGAAATATATATTTTCTAAACATTATACCTGACAATGAAATCTACGAATTCAATTGACAGAAGAAAATTGCTGAATATTATTAGGAGAGAATACCTGCATTTTCAGAAAATAAGAAATAAGTATCCTATAGTAAATAATTCAATTCCTATCTTATGGTTCGGCGATATTGAAAGATATTATTCTTCCAAAAAGAGAATTGTTACTGTGTCTCTTAATCCCTCATCTAATGAGTTTAAGCTGCCGGCTGAAACCAAATTTAGTTATAAATATCGGTTCCCTGACTTTAAACCCGGAGATAGTAAGTCATTATATATTGCTTACAATAATTATTATGAAAAACCATCTTGCTATAAAAGATGGTTTGATGCTGGTTATGGTATGGTACTAAAAGGATTCAGTGCTTCTTATTATGACGGAGAGAATATCGCGGTCCACACAGATATCGGTTCTCAATATGCGACAAATCCGAATTGGTCTAAATTATCTGATGATGCCCGGATTAATTTGGAAAATATCGGCTTAGAGACTTGGCATAAGTTAATGAAAATATTAGAACCTGATGTTATACTTTTCTCTGCTTCACGTGGTTATCAAGAAAAAATTGAACGTATATTTAAACCTATTGAACCCAAATGGGTGGAAAAAGATGTTAAATCAGATACTCCTCTATTAATAAGACGTTTCAATGTAAATGACAAAATAGTATGCGTATTTTTTCAGGTTCAGGGAAGAAAACCTTTTCTGAGGACATCAAAAGAAGAAAAACTAAAATTTGCAAATTATCTAATCAATTAAAATTATGATTATTACAGTTCAATTAAATCATCCCGGTAAAGAAAAAAAATTCGAAATTGGCAAAGGCTATTTTCATTCTGACGGAATTGATTATAGAGAATGGAATAACGACAAAACACACTATAGAAAATTTATTGAGCATACAGGATTATATGTATCTGGATTAAAAAAACAGAAACCTGTAAAAGGAAGATTACTATTCTGGGGAGAATGGGAGGGCTATTCCATTTTTCAACCATTGAATAGGTTGAATCCTAATGGTGTTCATAAACCTCTGCATTGTATCAAAAATAGAGGTCATCAAAATACTGATCCCTATATTTATGGAGATAATTTTAAATATGCGATCTGCAAACAACGCGGACATCTGACTCAACTTGATGAAGATTCTTTAATTCTATTTGGAAGTTCTTATGAAAAACACTTTTGTTTAGACACAGTATTTGTCATTAAATCATATGAAAGCTGTAATGATGTTGCTAAAAACAGAGCAAATAATTATTCAAAAATTTATAAGCAAGCAACCTTGAATCAATTGAATAATGCTTATGCGATTCCTGTTGAAAATCCTTCATTACGTCTTTATAAATCTTTATCATACTACGACGATAGTAATTATTTTAGCTATGTCCCCTGTAAAGTATATAATTCCGGTAATGCTAAAGGATTTGAAAGGGTTAAGATACCTTATGGCGATTTAGGAGGTTTTGAGTTGTCAGATAATCCTACGGGCGTTAAATATCCTGGAACGGATTTAGTAATTACGAAAAATATATGGAAAATAATAACTAATTATGTTTTAAATCAAGGTTTTTCTTTAGGAATACAATTTGATGAACCACCTGTTAAGGATTTATAAAACAGATTCAAAATATTTAAATTAGCTATTATTTGTAAAGGGGGGGGGTATTACATCCCCATTATTTATAAGTATCCATAATTTCCTTAGCTTTCGTAAGCATGGAATCTATGAGGGATTTGGGCTTTATCACTTTCACTATTCCGCCCCAGCCCATCAGCCATGAAATGAATTGATTGCTTTTTAAATATTAGACAGACTGCTTATTAAATTAGTTTAGAAATTTTGTCCCAATAAAACAAAGATTTATTGTTTGCTATTTTCCCCAATTTGTTTAGATTTCTAAATCCAGTTTTGGATATTTGTATTTTGCTAATATCTTCGTTGTTGTATTTAGGTGTTGGATCATCAGACCCGGTTAAAATTTTGGCAGCTAAAAGAGCTGCCTTAGACGATGATTCCGCAGCTTCATAAAGTCGATAACTTCCATCAATTAAATGGCTATCAATCTTAGCAATTCCGTCTAACAATTCCATGTAATTCTCATTTTTATGAAGTTTGGTTTGAAAAGCACCTTCACAAATAAATCTTGATGTATTAATTATATCATTTAATACATCTTCTTCTGTAAAATATTTTTTACGGTAAGATATTTCCTTCGTAACAATATTTTTGAAATTATCTTTTACTGCTGAAAAATTATCACTCAATTCATATAATTCGCCTATGTCAAATAATTGTTTTATTATTTGAAGTTGCTTCCCGGATTTATATAGAATTCCGGTCGTATTCGGGGCAAAAGCTGTTAATTTATCTCCTAATAATGAATTGACCGTTGGCATCGTAATTTTCACATAAGGTTCTTCGGTTAATAGCCATTTACATCTTAAATCTGTTGAACAGGTTTCAGTATAACTTGTATCCTCAATTAACACGTCAAGCAATAAAGGTAAATTAATATTTCTTAAATCCGATTTGTATAAAAATTTGTAGTGAATTTTAGGAATATAAAAATTAGGTTCTCGTTCCAGTTTTTCATATCCTAAGAAACCATAATTACTTTTAATATTTTCTAAAATCTGTTCTAAATTGCTTTCTGTCTCGTTAATAACAATATCAACATCGATTGAAAATCTTTTAACCTTATCTTTTAATAGAACTATACTGGTACCGCCTTTAAATGTAAAATCCAGACCTTCTTGTTTTAAAGCATCAACAAGCGCAAAAGCCCTAATCATTCTTTCTATAAATTCCGGATTTGTTTTTTTTCCTTCAATATTCCTGAGGTTTTCAATATGCTCTTTTGAAAAAGACTCTTTATTTATCACAATAAATTTTTAATATTTAAATTATCATCAGGTATATTTAATACGAAATTTTTAATTTCAGTCAAACTACCTCTGTATTTTGCATAGTTAGCAAGACGGGTATAATTTATCTGATATCGTTTTAATATTTCTCCATAAACAAATATTAATTCGCTTCTGTCGAACATATAAAATATTTCTTTATCGCAAAAAATATCGACCATAATTTTTTCCAGATTAGGAATGTTAATGTTCGTTAATGTATATAACGGAGAATTTTTTAGTAAAGGTTTTATCACGATAGGATTAACTATTTCGGAGACATATAACCGCATTACTTCTTTATCCGGTCTAAGAAATACTTCAAACCCCAAATCTTTCAATTTAAAAAACAAGTATTCCATAAAGTCTTTTTCTATCTCCAATATTATGAATGATTTTGCATGCAGATGCAGGCTAAAGTCATTTAACCAATCAGTTTCCCAAAGACAATATTCGAGATTATTTGAATTTTTTTTAATTACTTTGTTGATTTTAACCAGAATGTCTTTTATTTCCGGTTTATACTTGCAATAAGTTTTTAAAGTATATAGCCCCCTTTTTAATTCTGTAATAATTCCCTTAGTTTTAAGGTAATAAATCCTCCAGGTAAATGTAGAGTCTTTTAAATCAGGTTCGAATCTGAAAAAGAAGTTTTTTAACTCTATACGAGTAAAAGTCTCTTTATCTCCAAACTCCCATTGCAACATGTTATAAAAATATTTATCTTTCACAATAATTTAAATATTGCAAAATATGGCAAATATATTAATAAAAATCAACATATATTGTAATAATTGATAATCAAATAAAACCATATAATAGCTACAATATTGATATATTGGAACATCAAATATATCAATATACTCGATTAGCGGGGTTAGGGTTTAATGCTTTTTGTGTTATTGTGTGTGTATTTCAAATGAGCAATGTGGATTATTAGTGAAAAATTAAGAATAACAGCAGGTTTTATAAGAATAAAAGGGAGAATTATCATTCCCCCTTACTTATAAGTATCTGTAATTTCCTTCGCTTTCACGAGCATGGAATCTATGAGGGATTTGGGCTTTATCACTTTCACTATTCCGCCCCAGCCCATCAGCCATGAAATGAACTCGTATGAAATGCGGACTTTGACCTTCATTTCATAATGATCCGATTTTTCTGTAATCTCCTGAGTTTCAATGTACAGTTTATTTTCAAGTTCACTGCCGATTTCTTTCGGGAAACGAAGCACTACATCTTCCGGCTCGCCGCCGGAATAAACGCCCCAGACTGTGCTGAAATATTCCGTCAGGTCTGGATATTTCTTAATTTTGGATGTTTTATGAACTTTTTCTTCCCGAATTTCGCTGTAAATTTTACTGCCGGAAATAATGTCGTTAAGGAATCTGATTGCGGATATATTCTCAAACGAATAAAACCTGAGTTTATTTTCATCATCATTCTCAAATCCCGCAAGCTGAATACTTCTGTAAAAGCGCTGAATTCTAATCGGAGTGACACGTCTCCATGCCGGTATAGAATCCGTACTTTTTAAATATTCGATTTCAAGTATTTCGCGGTTATTAATTGCCTTCAGTATTTTCACAAAGACCATCATTGTTTTGTCTT
>JAPLFI010000441.1 GCA_026390755.1 Ignavibacteriota bacterium | reverse complement strand
TCTTTTCCGAATTTAATGGTTTTATTAATATCAACGAGTCCGTCGTGACAGAGCCCCGATGAAGATAACATCTTTTTGATTTTCTTTTCTATCATTATCTGCATCCTGTCTTTCAGGAATATCTTCGCTTTTTCCTTTAAGTTAAGTCCGCCGACTATACCCTGCTTCTGCAGATAATTTGTGTAATACACATATTCCGTTATCGGCGCCGTCTTAACCACAAATTCGTGGTCAATGAGAGTTTTCATGAGGTCAATTCTCGAGAACTCTTCGCGCCTTACATATATCTCCCCTATCATTGAAACTGTTTTAGCGGAGTGCAAGGGCTGTTTAAGTTTTAAGGTTGATAAGACTGCGGCGGATAATTTCAGACGCTTATATATGCTGTCGAGATTACCCGATTCGAGCGAGGCGAGTATATTTTTCCATTCCTGCTCAAGGAGGGCGAGTCCCGCTTCTCTGTCAACGGCTAAGACCATGATTGCATTCTCTATATCGTGAATCACATCGGCGATAATAATTGCCGCCCATTGTTTGGTGAAAAATTCCGAGCCGAAATCGTCGAATGAACTTTCGTCGTCCATGGATATTATACCGACATCCTCAAAATCTAATCCGTCAATGATATCTTTTAATCTGATAATGTACTGTCCCTGCCGGCAGGGTCCGTAACCATAAGTCATAAAGAAGAGAATTTTTCTGCCTTTGTCTTTATTTTCGCGGACGTACTCTATTAATGAACCGCTTGTGAGTAAAAACGGCAGACACTCTTTGCAGGTGGTGACGTTCCGACCGTATTTTAAGGTTTCGAACGTGGGTACGGGCAGAGGACGGCTGTTAATACCGAATGAACGGAATATCGCCGAAAATGCATCGGTGCTGAACCTGCCCATTGACGGAATGAGCACGTCGAGATTTTCCGATTTTATGTTAGATTTATTTCCTTTTGAGTCAATGATAGTTATATGATTATTCTCGGTAACGACACGAAGGTGCTTTCTTACATCAACTTTTTCTTTAAGCTGTCCCATATTTTATTTCCTTTTGAGTCAATGATAGTTATATGATTATTCTCGGTAACGACACGAAGGTGCTTTCTTACATCAACTTTTTCTTTAAGCTGTCCCATATTCCTGAGCTCAATGTAATTCCTGATAATATCCATTGCCGCATCTATACGCGTATCAACTCCCACGTCAGCCGAATGACTGTCGAGCTCAAGCGTAAGCGAGGGTTTCGTACCCATTATCTTTCTGAAGTAGGGTATGATAAACGAATCCGGTCCGCAGGAAAAATTCGTTATGAAGACACCGTAAAGCTGTTCATGGTCTTTAATAAAACGCGCGGAGGCGAGTATCTGGTGACCGGTGTACCAGTACATGTTTTCATAAGAAGCATATTCTTCGCTCGGCAGAAAATCGTGCGGGATAACCATTATATCTTTTGAAGCGAGTTTATGGGGTATATTGAGATTTACTTCACCGGCAAATGCGTTATACGACCTGCCGAAAAGTGCGACGGCAAACCTGCCGGGAGTGGATTCGAGCTCCTCAAGCGCCTGACGTCCGAGCTCCCTGAATTCAGCTAACATTGTCTTATATGTATCATAAGCAAAATCGAAAGACCTGCGCCCTT
>JAPLFI010000158.1 GCA_026390755.1 Ignavibacteriota bacterium | reverse complement strand
TTTTTCCTATGGTTAATACAGAGTCAAGACAAGAACTTTTAAGACAAGTATTCACATTCGTTGTTATAACAATTGTGATAACAACGGGTATTTTTATCTGGATGTTTAATGGCGCTAAAGATAATATGGGAGCGGTATTCGCGATGATGTGGACACCGGGTATATCTGCAATTATAACATCATTAATTTATAAAGATAAAATCCGTAACTACGGATGGAAACCCGGTAAAGCACGGTTTTTGATTTATGCCTATTTATTACCTTTAGTTATTTCACTTATCGCCTACGGACTCGTTTGGCTCAGCGGTTATACGGAATTCACAACACAGGAAGTCATAAAGTACAAGTGGGCAAAAATGCTCGGCTTCGAGCTCCCTGTGCCTTTTATTATAGGTGTACTTTCAAAAATGTCATTGGGATTTCTTTTCACCTGTCTCCCTGTGCTCGGTGAAGAAATCGGCTGGAGCGGTTTCTTAACTCCAAAACTACTGAAAATATTTTCGGTTCCGGTTACATCTTTAATCGTTGGATTGTTCTGGGCAGTCTGGCATTACCCTGCCATCATAGGCGGCTTTTACGGACAAGGAACGCCGTTGTGGATAGCTTTACCCGGCTTTACACTCAGCATAGTCGGTGAATCGTTTATAAGAACTGTTTTGGTATCGAAATCAAAGAGTTTGTGGACAGGAGTGGTTCTTCATGCAAGCGCTAATATTATTTTCATGGGTATGTTTTATGAAATGACGGTTCATAAAGGATACGCCGCTTATATTGTATCTGAAACAGGGATTTTTGCAGGTATCGTGTATATTACAATTGCTCTGATATTCTGGAAACTGCAGCCTAAGAAAACAATGAATCCGGAATTAATTTAATCGAATAAAAAAAGCCGCATACACAAATGAATGCGGCTTTTAAATTTCAGCTGAGAATAACTATTTATAATTGACGGTAACATAATTCGATACAAGCGGATAACCCGAACAGTCAAGCACTTCAACCCTGTAGTAACCTGCATAGTTAAATGTAACTTTCTTCCAGAACCATGTCCAGTCTGTTCCGATATCGGACTGGTTAATAGAAGTGTTGTAAGTTTCGTTGCCTCTTGAATCAACGGTGTAAATATTATAGTCAACATAAGTACATCCTATTGCATACGGCATTTTAACAAGAAAGTAGAAATATCCCCCGCCGCTGGGAATGTTGAATGTAGTGCTTTGAGTTATCGGCTGACCGCTCTCCGTTACGCCTTCGCAGAAATACAGATTCTGCGCGCTTACTGAATTTTGCATTACAAAAAGGGCTGAGATTATCAGCATCGCAGTAAATAATGTTTTTTTCATAGTAATAAGTTTAAGTTAGTTGAATAAAATATTGAAAAATATATTGAATAAATACTGAATAAAACAGAACAAACATTTTTCTTAAAGCGTTCCCGTATATGTCTTTTTAACACTTAACACTTATTGTTATTTATCACCCGTGTAATAATTTATCATTTCAATCAGCGCCTTTGCACAAACGGGACAGAAGTTATTGTATGTCCGCGACTTCATTGTGCAGTCCTGTTTCGGACGGTAAACACCTTTCGCCACGTATCCGCCTCCTTCAAACACTCCGAGTTTATCTTTATATTCCGGCGTTGACGGCGTAGGTATTGGCGTATTCTTATCCATCATGTATTTCCATTTCCCGTCGAAATTAACAAGCGTCGTGAGGTTCGCTTCGTACGGCTCAAGATTAAGCTTGTAATAATCATCAACCGAAACCTGTGAAGTATAGTACTCATCGCCCAGAGCGCAGAAGTGATGACCGAATTCATGCACGATTAAATAAGGTCCGTCGTTATTTCTGTTGGGAATTGATGTATAATAATTATATATGGCTCCCCCGCCGTACTTATCCGAATTTGAAATGATTACTATGTTATCATACGGTGTCGCGCCTGCGAGATTCCTTACTGAGCGAATATCGTATGTCATCAGATACCGCTCAACGTCAAGCGAATAATAACCCGAATTAACAATTGAATTTTTCCACGCGCCCGTACCAGGATTATCCACACCCGATTCATCGGACGGTGCCTGCACAGCCCAGAAGTTAAATTTTGTTTTATTCTCTTTAAACGGGGAGCAATCGAGTAAGTACTGAGCGTATTCTTTCGAGTCGCTGAGGAATCTTTCCATTTCATCTTTTGTATAACCGTCGGGCAGGAAAACAATATCAACCTTTTCCAGAGGGTCGCCGTTATCAATTACCTTCGTCACGGGATACTTTGAAGGCGCTTCGCGGTTGATATACATATTATCCGGATTGATATACAGCTCGAATTGTTTTTTCATAATGCCGCCGGCACCGCGCTCGTGCAGTTCAAGCCGGACGGACTTTTTGGGATAAGGCGTTACGACTGTTTCGTATAAACCGCGATTTAGCGTTTTGGCTTCGGGAGTTGACTGCCATTCATCGTATAGAGTATTATATCCGCGTGAATAAATCATTTTTCCGGAGGCGGAATCAAAAAGTATATATCGGTAATGCCCGTATTCAAACGGGTCAATACAGCTTTTTTTATTGCCCGACCAGGCGGGCTCTTTTTTCAGTTCCTGAAAAAAGATTTCGTTTGTCCGGTCGTTTCCCGCGCGTATGTAATCGAAACGGAGTGTCTGCGGAGTGAACCAGTCATCAAATTTTACCTGCGAGCCTGCAGCCGCCGGTAAAAGTAAAGCGAGCAGAATAATTAATGTTTTCATATTTATTGTTTAGATTTTTATTTTTCTTTCTTCTTTGCTTCGTTTATCTTCGGCTGAAGTTCGGCGCTGAGTTTATAATTCAGACTAATTGCTCTGTTCCAGTTTATCACCGCCTTTCCGTATTCGCCGTTACTGAAGTAAGCATAACCCATATTGCGGAATAAAGCCGGATTCAGCGGGTCGAGCGAGAACGACTTATCAAAATCAGTGAATGCCTTTTCGTAATTTTTCCCGAGGGTAAGCGCATATCCCCTGTTGTTATAAGCAATGGCATAATCGGGATTAAGCGCTATGGCTGTCGTAAAATCTTTTATTGCTTCGGTAATGCGTTCCATGGTAATAAGCAGTGTTCCGCGATTGTTGAAAAACTCCGCATAAGTAGCGTCAATACTAATCGCCTTGTTATAAAACTCAAGCGCTTTACTGAAATTCTTTTTTATTTTGCTGATGTTTGCAATCGAGAAATACGCCTGCGCATTAGAATCGTTCATGCGAATTGTTATGTCGTAAAATTCCAGCGCTCTGTCATACTCTTTACATGCTTTATAAGAATTTGCAAGGAAATAATACACGTCGGGATCATCGGGCTTAATTTTACGGTATGCATCGTAATCCGAAATCGCCGATTTGTAATTTTTCATATCAAAGTGCAGACCGGCGCGGTTAAAGTAAGCATCTGCTTCGGCGGTATTCAGAGATATTGCGAAAGAATAGTCACTCAGCGCAAGCTCGTTATTTTTAAGTCCGGCATAAACAAGTCCGCGGCTGACGTATGCATCAGCATCCGAAGGATTTAATTCGATTGTTTTTGTAAAATCTGCTATTGCCATTTCATAACTTTTCAGGCGGTAATAAACCACTCCGCGGCTGAAATATGCTTCAATAAAATTGGGATTGAGATCAACTGCCTTTGTGAAATCCCTTGCCGCTGCCCGGAGGTTGTTTTTTTCAACTTTCGCAATACCCTTTTCGTAATAATCAGCCGCCGACTGAGGAAAAACGCGACCAGAAAACAGTAAAATAACCGCTAATATTTTAAAGAAGTTACTCAAATTATATTATGTACATGTTCACACAAAATTATAAACTTATTAATATACATACAAGTTAAAACTATCAAAAACAAATAGGCGTCGCAGAAAATTACGCTTCGCCTATTTTATCTTAAGGGAGAACCAAAATCTAAGTTAATCTGTGTTAACCGGTGTCAATTTGCGGCTGTCTTTCTTTTTTGTTTTTCACCACAATGCCACGCCTACTGTATGGATTGATATTGCGTATCCCGCGATAACAACGCCCTGTCTATCATACCGTTTAAATTGTGAATATCAATAGGTTTCTGAACATATCCAAAAGAGCATCTGTCAATAAACTGATTTTCCGTGTTATCGTAAGAAGAAATCAATATCACAGGAACATCAAACTTCAATCCTTTAACCAGATAAGCAAGCTCAATTCCGTTCAATCCGGACATTCTTATATCCGATATGACGAGGTCGGGATTAGTAGATTTTATAAGCTCCAAACCGGTAATGCCATTTTTTGAAGAGTGCACTGCGAACCCCATTTCCGCGAGATAGGATGCTAAAGATTCCAGTGTTGATTCATCATCATCTATCACTATTATTGTTTTATTTTTCATGGCTTTTTAGGGTATAATAATCGTTTAGTAAATTCGTTTAATCTTTAGTAATTAATAAAAAATCCGATAACAAGCATCGCCACAAGCGAGAAAAGTATCACAAAGAAACTGATATCAAATCTTGTAAAATGCTTTTGAGTTTGTACGCCGGTGTTATTCATTTTTTCACCCTTTCTTTCTTTTTATAGTGCTTTTTTTTGTACGAAATTTTATTTCTCAAGTTTAATCTTTTTCGATTTTATAATATTATATGCAATTATGGTGCCAAATAAAAAGGTCGAAAATGAGCTGAAATGGGGATATGCTTTTTGATATTTTCTCAAAATGAGAAAATTTTTCTCAAAATGAGAAAATTGGTTGTTCCTCCGTAACGCACGGGCGGATCTTTCTTAAAACTGTTTTAAGCCATACACTTCAATTTTCCTATAAACTGTAGCTTTGCTTACACCGAGAATTTTGGAGGCAGAATTCAGGTCCCAGTTAACACTTTCAAGGATTCTGTTGATGTAATTTTTTTCAACTTCGGCGAGAGTAGGAACGCTTCCGTCCGCCTGTTTATCAATCAGGGCAGTTTGGTTTTTTCTTAAAAGCACATTTTCCTTTTCAAGCACATCGCCTTTGGAAAGCACTACTGCCTGCATAAGAGTGTTCTCAAGTTCCCGCACATTGCCGCGCCATTCGTGGTCAATTAGCATTTTAAGCACTTCGTTCGGAATTTTCCTTACATTTTTATGCAGATTTGTATTAATTTTCTGGAGGAAATGACGCACAAGCATTTCAATATCATTTCTTCGTTCGCGGAGAGCAGGAGCAAAAATCGTCAGCACGCTGAGCCTGTAGTAAAGGTCTTCGCGGAACTTGCCCTGCTGTACAAGATTTTGCATATCGCTGTTAGTCGCGGCGATAACACGCGCTTTAAAGGGAATCACCACTTCTCCGCCGACGCGCTCAAACTCATGTTCCTGAAGCACACGAAGGAGTTTCGCCTGCAGATTGAACGACATTTCCGATATCTCATCCAGAAACACAGTTCCCTCTCCGGCAAGCTCAAACTTACCGCGCTTATCCCTCACAGCATCGGTAAAAGCGCCTTTATCATGTCCGAAGAGCTCTGATTCAAGAAGATTTTCGGGTAAGGCAGTGCAATTAATTGCAATAAAGGGATGTTCTTTTGTGATTCCCGAACTGTGAATGATTTTTGCTATAAGTTCTTTCCCGGTTCCGCTTTCACCCTGTACGAGTACTGTAACTCTCGTAGCAGATGCCTGTCCGATTTTTTTGAATATTTCGCGCATTACGGGAGTCTTACCGACAATGGTTTTATTAATATCCGCATCGCTGAGAGGTTTTGGTATATAAGATACAAGCTTCTGACTTAGCTGACGGTTATCGAGACTGCGCTTAATTGAAAGTTTAAGCCGTTTTATATCAACCGGCTTTTCAAGATAATCATAAGCGCCCATCTGCATCGCTGATATGGTAGAATCCATATCATCATAAGCAGTAATAATAATAACCTGTATCAATTCGTCAATTTCCTTGACAGCTTTAAGGACTTCAAGTCCGCTGATATCCGGCATATTTATATCGGATATAACGAGATCGGGGTTAATTTTTTTCACTAAGGCGATGCCTTTTTTTCCGCAATCGGCGGAATAAGTGTCGAAATTAAGTTCCTTCAGATACGTAGTTAAAGTATCGCGTGTGGAATCATCGTCATCTATTATTAATATTTTAACCATTTTCACAAAATAATAAAATTTATTAAACGGGCAGTTTTATTAAAAAAACTGTTTCGCCGGATCTTGATGAAACCAGTGACAATGAGCCCCCGTGCTGAATCAAAATATTCTGCGAAACGGGAAGTCCGAGCCCGGTGCCGGCGCTTTTAGTGGAATAAAAAGGCTCGAAAAGACGTCCCGGATCAGTCACGCCCGAGCCGCTGTCAATAATATAAATATCAACCATAGGAGCACTTAGTTTTGTTTCAATCTTTATAGTCCCTGTTTCAAATATGGCGTCAGCCGAGTTCAGTATCAGATTAAGAAAAACCTGTTTCAATTTTTCCTGATCGCCTTTTATGATGAATTTCCGAATTTTGTTTTCGAAATAAATTTTTTTCTCATCTAAAACCGGCTTGATCTGCTGATAGATATTATCTATAAGATTATAAAGATTGAATTCAGTAATAATCAGCTCCCGCTGGCGTGTGAACATCAGAACTTCCTTCACAAGATTTTCCAGACGGTTAACTTCCTTCTGAATGATTTTAAAACGCTTGATTTGACTGTCTTTCAGGGCAAGCGATTCTGAAAGTATATCAGTATTCATCTTGATTGAGTTCAGCGGATTGCGGATTTCGTGTGCCAGTATTGCCGACATTTTCCCTATAGTTGCCAGACTTTCCGCTTTGCGAAGTTCTTCCTCGGCAAGTTTCCTCTGCTTAATTTCATTCCTTAATACGGCGTTAGCGTCATAAAGTTCCGTTGTCCTCTCCTGCACTTTTTGTTCCAGTTCATCGTTTGCCCTTTTAAGCATTTCAAGTATCCGTTTGTTATATGCAATTTGTTTCTGAAGTGTAAGGTCAACATTTGTCAGTAGAACCCTGCCGTCAACAGGTTTAACAAGATATCCGAACGGCTCAGTAATTTTCGCCCGTTCAATGGTTTCACTGCTCGAATCGGCAGTAAGGTAAATCACGGGAATGTCGTACAGCTCGCGGATTTTGGATGCGGTTTCAATTCCGTCCATACTGTTACGAAGTGATATATCCATCAGAATAAGGTCCGGCTGTGAATCTTTTGCTAAGTTAAAAGCTGATTCGCCGTCCTTTGCAACAGCAATTACGTTATAGCCCGCGCGCTCGAGATGTTTCTTTATAACAGCAGAAGTTACAAAATCATCCTCCACTAACAGGATGTCAGCCTTTTTCATAGTATAGATTTGGTTTTTCCCCTAAAAGCTAAATATAAATAAATTTTCAACAGCTATGAATGCAAAAACTTTTTATCAGAATAAAGATTCTATTATTTCATTTAAACTCTTTTCTATTCCCATTTTACCGGAGAATTTTGTCGGGCGGAAGTACACCGGAATTATTTGTTAACTCTTTTGCTTTAAAACTTGTCTCAATTTTTGTTGGTTTGATTTCTCTGTTAATTTTACTATTTTCAAGCATTGGAAAAGTGCTGATTAGTTATTATAAATTGTTGTTTAACTATATAAATATAATGTAACTACTTCTCACGGTTAACCGCGAAGAATCTGGTGTTTTCGGGCTAAAATGATAATTTCGTTATAACCCTGGCAAATACATATATTTTAGAACAAAATTAAATTAAAACGATAAATAATGTTTGAACAAACTTTTTTGACGATAAAGAACTGGAAAGAAATTCAGTAGTTGCAAAAAATACAACAACTTATAAAAGATATAAAATGAATCAAATAGAAATATATAAATCCGCCAATTCAGAAATTGAAATAAGAGTTCAATTTGAGCGAGAGACTGTCTGGTTGTCTCAAAAACAGATGGCTGAACTTTTCGAAAAAGATACAGATACTGTGGGATTACACCTAAAAAATATCTTTCGGGAGTGTGAATTAAATGAAAATTCAACTACCGAGTTTTTCTCGGTAGTTCAAAAAGAAGGAAAAAGAGAGGTAACGAGAAGCATAAAATATTATAATCTGGATGCAATAATATCCGTGGGTTACCGTGTAAATTCCAAACGAGGTACACAGTTCCGACAGTGGGCTACACAACGGTTAAAAGATTATTTAATTAAGGGTTATGCCATTAACCAAAAACTGTTACAGCAATCTCAGGAAAAATATGAGGAGCTGAAAAGGGCATTAACTCTGGCATCCAAGACAGGTAAAGAAAAGAAATTAACCTCTGATGAGAGCAAAGGAATACTGAAAATACTCGAGAGTTATGCTTTTGGACTGGACATGCTTGACCGGTATGACCACCAGAGCTTAACCATTCCGCCCGGCGGAAGCAAGGAAACTAAAAAATTAACATACAATGAGGCAATATCACAAATAAATATCTGGAGAAAGAAACACAAAACGAGCAGACTGTTCGGAAATCAAAAAGACGATTCATTTAACAGCTCTATAAACACAATATATCAGACATACGGAGGAAAAGAACTTTATCCGAGTCTCGCCGAAAAAGCGGCGCATTTATTATATTTCATTGTTAAAAATCATTCTTTCACAGACGGGAATAAACGAATTGGAGCGGCGTTATTTATTTATTTTTTGGATTTGAATAATGTATTATACAAATCCGGCGGATTGAAACGAATTGACGACAACGCACTGGTTGCTCTGACTTTAATGATTGCAAACAGTAAACCAAAGGAAAAGGACATTATGATAAGTTTAACCGCAAATTTAATAGAACAATAAAATGAACGAAGCGGAAAAAACAGTTTGGTGAGTAGGTACGAAAATTTTGTTACTATGATTGATACTAATAAATTTTATTGCCATAAAAACAGTTATTTAGTACCCCGTATAGGATTCGAACCTATAAAGACGGATCCGAAGTCCGCCGGTTTATCCATTAGCCTAACGGGGCAGTATTAAGAATTCATCTAATATCGTAATTTCACTGCCGAGTTCATCGTCAGTACCTTTTTTGGGATATGCGCCGTAAACAACGGCTTTTAGTCCGGTTTCTCCGGCTTCAAACAGTATATAATGAAAAACCTTTAATCCGAAAAAATCAGGGGAAGCCTGACAGTTACCCGTTTCGCCGTAATCGTAATTCAGCGTTTTATAATACGGCAGAGCGTCTTCGTACGACATTTCTTTTTCTGTTTCGGTTTTTTCGTCTTTGCCTTCTCCGTATTTCGGATTGAAGTTATACAGCGGCGCTCCCGAACTTCCTGCTGTAATATGCATCACACCGTCAACTGTCTGCCGCGCGTACAGATGCTCATGTCCGCAGATATACGCGGAGACGCCGTTATCTTTCAGAAGTTTCCAGAATTCATTTCGCCTGTTAAAGTAAACAAGCCGTATTGAATCAAGCGGCAGTTTAAGATCTTTCCGGAGATTCGGAAGTCCGTCGCGCAAGTGTCCTCCCGCAGGAAATACAGGCTCGTGACTCAGTACAAATATCATTTCAGAGCCGTTTTCTTTTGCTTTTTTGATGTCATTCTCGAGCCAGTCGAGATGCCTAATGTACCGCCAGTCTCTTCTGTCATCGGTTGTATCCGCAGGATTTCCGTAATACCAGCGGTTTGAAGCGATGACGGCAAAATGAACTTTCCCGAAGTCGAATGAATAAGTCAGACCTTTTTCGTCATCAGGTCCGTTTTGCGGCATATCGGGAAATACTTTTCTTAAATTATTTTCATCAAAACGTGTTTGTATTTCGTGATTACCTTCTGTTATAAATATTTTCGGCGGGATTAATCCGGGATTATCGTACAGCGGACGCATAACATCTTTCCAGTGAAGCATTTGAATATATGTCGAATCCGGATATATTTTATTTCCCGATACCATATCACCCGGGAAAATCAGAAATTTAATGTCACCGTGATTCGCGTTAATATGATTGATAATCTTCGACAGCACCGGTGTATTAACGCCAATATCATCTCCCCTGCTGTCCGTCATTATAACAAATTTGGAAGGCTGTGCATGCAGACATAAGAGATTTATCAATAACAAAAACATTAACTGAATAATCGCTGTCAGAAAATATTTTTTCCGCGCTATCATAAAAATTTTATTTTGTAAAATGTCAGGAATCATCACAGTAAACAAAATATGTTAATTTGTTCTGAAAATAACTATCATTATTAACGATTTACATTCACGGTTGATATGCTTATCTCTGAGGCTTATCTGAATTGAAAATTTTCAATTTTTTACGTAAATTCAGTGTTGTATGTAAATTTTTAGTCCGGGTAATAAGACGAGCCGGGTAAACATTATACTGAAATTCAAAAATATATCAAGATACGATTGAAAAAAGTCCTTATTATTTCTTATTATTTTCCGCCGATGGGCATGGGAGGCGTTCAGAGAACTCTGAAATTCGCTAAATACCTGCTCGAGCACGATTGGCAGCCGGTAGTTATTACTATCAGTCCCAGAAAATATTTCGCTATTGACGAATTTCTTCTCGCTGAGGCGCTCGAAAGCGGCATTATTATTGAAAGAACATCAAGAAAACCTCTTGATGTCTCGCAAATTGTGACCCGTATCCCAAAAGAACGGCTTCGAAGGATAAGAAGCCGGATTTCACAATTTTTTTTCATCCCTGACAGCAAAATTCTCTGGAAAAGAAAAGCGATTAAGAAAATTAACGAAATATGGGAAAAATACGGCGGATTTGAGATTGTTTACGCTACAGCTCCGCCTTATACTGATTTTCTGATAGGTCAGGAGGTCAAAAGAAAGTATAAGATCCCACTTGTAGTTGATTACCGCGACGCATGGGTTGACAGTCCGGTGCTGAATTTCTATCCCACCCCCTTCCATAAAAGCGCTAATATGAAACGCGAACGCAAAGTGCTGAAAGACGCCAATATAGTCCTTACGACAAACCGGCGTGTAAAAGAAATGATAATTTCACGATACGGAAATATTGAATATAACGACGTTAAGATTTTTACACACGGATATGACAGCGAAGATTTTGAACAAGCTTTACTCAAGAGACTTCCGCTCACGAATAAGATGAGGTTTACATATTCGGGAAGTTTTTATACACGCAATCCGAAGTTTTATTTTAATTCAATAAAGCTGTTATTAACATCTCATCCCGAACTTAAAGATAAGGTCGAATTCCTTTTCCTCGGACTGTTTACGAAAGAATACCTGAAATATGCAAAAAAACTCGGTATAATCGGTTCGCTCAACCTGCCGGGATATGTGAATCACGGTGAATGCGTAAAGTATATTCTGGCGTCCGACGTGCTTTTTCTGCTTATAAGCCGCGGCGAAAATGAAGATGCCGCTTTGCCTGGTAAGGTCGGCGAATATATCGGAAGCAGGAAAAACATTATTGCCTGCATACCGGACGGCGTGACAAAGAAACTTCTTTCTAAATATAATGCTATTAAGTTTGTACCAGATGAAGACCCGACAAAGATAGCAAATGCTATGTATGAATATTACAAACTCTGGGATGCAAATAAAATGCCGGAGGCAAATAAAGATATGGTTAATAAGTATGACAGAAAGAATATGACAATTGAACTCGCCCGCGAACTGAACTATCTGCTGGACGTTGAATAATAAAAATTATATGTCTTGAAAATTCTCATCGTTGGAAACGGCGGCAGGGAACACGCAATAGCCCGGAAGATATATGATTCAGATTCATTTCTCTGCGGTCAATCGCATATTTTTACTACTAAAGGCAGTCCGGGATTAGATAAATTCAGCACACCCGTTGATATTTCCCCGGGTGATGTCATAGCCATTGCAGATTTCGCTGCGACTGAGGGAATTAATTTCACCGTCGTGGGACCCGAAATACCACTTTCGCTCGGTATAGTTGACGAATTCCATAAACGCGGTTTTAAGATTTTCGGACCAACGCAAGCGGCGGCGCAGATTGAATCGAGTAAGATTTTCTCAAAGGATCTTATGCAAAGTAACGGCATTCCCACTGCAAAATATAAATCCTTTTCCGTTAATAACATAAACACAGCATATAGTTATTTAAAATCATGCGTTTATCCGGTTGTTCTCAAAGCCGACGGACTGGCGGCAGGAAAAGGCGTTATAATCGCCGAGAATGAATCACAGGCAGTGCGCACCGTGAAAGAATTTACGGAGTATAAAATGTTCGGGAACGCCGGTGAAAGTTTTGTAATTGAAGAATTTCTTACCGGTTTTGAAGTTTCAGTCTTTGCTGTTACGGACGGAAATAACTTCGTTGTGCTTCCCTACTCGCAGGACCATAAAAAGATCGGTGAAAACGATACCGGCAAAAACACAGGCGGCATGGGAGCATACGCGCCGGCAAATCCGCTCGTG
>JAPLFI010000429.1 GCA_026390755.1 Ignavibacteriota bacterium | reverse complement strand
TCTGTGAAAATACTCGATCCGGGATTTTCAAGATTTTCTTCAAGGCAGGCCGCCGCAGTTATGATTTTAAAAGTTGAACCGGGTTCGTAAATATCCGAAATTATGCTATTCTTCATCCCTACTGTGTCTTCAGTTCTGATGTTATTTGCATCAAACGACGGATAAGAACACATTCCGAGTATTTCTCCGGTTTTTACAGCTATTACGACAGCTTTCCCTTTAACTGCTCCGTATAATTTTACTCCGTTATCAAGCTCTTCCTCAGCAATTTGCTGAATGGTTTTATCAATTGTCAAAATAATATTATTTCCCGGAACTTGTTCTTTCTGTATAAAATCAAGGTCCGGCCGCTTGTTACCTTTGCCGTCACGCTGGGCAATTATGTAACCTTCCTTACCGGTCAGTTCACGGTTAAAAGCCAGTTCAATCCCGCTTACTCCTTTATTGTCGAGATCGGTAAAACCAATAACTTGCGATGCTAAAACTCCGAAATTATAGTACCGTGAAGGATCTTTAATAACATTCAGTCCTTCAATTTTTAATGTGTCAAGCCCTTTAATATCTTGTATAACAACTTTCCGTTCAACGTAAAATACAGGACTGTTTTTGTTGGATAGTTTCTCAATATATTCACTCCTGTCTTTTCCGAATACAGAAGCGAGGATAGATGCTACGGAATCCACATTTTTTATTTTATATGGGTCGGCTGACACTGTCACTTTATGAATATTTGTAACCAAAGGGTTCATATTTCTGTCGAATATTATTCCCCTCGGAGGCACAACCACTTCCCGCGTCTGATACTGTTTCCTCGCTATGTATCTGAATCTTTCGGTGTCCATAACCTGAATGTTAAACAGTTTTAGTACTACAACAAAAAGCGAAGTAATAAACAAAACGAGGATTATATTAACCCTCCGATTCCGAAGAATTTTTTTGTTTACCTGCTTTATGGATTTACCGAAAAATAAGTGCTCTTTGTTGTGTAAATTAAAGTTCAACGTTCTGATTTTTTTATTGTTAAAATTTTGCGATCTATTACTGAACTGTCAGAAATTTTTAAACCAAATTTTTCCTCTGCGATTTTCCTGATTTTTTCAAAAGTTGTCAGTTTTTCAATTTCGATCTGGTATTGATTATTGCTTTGTGCAGTCTTGCTGATATTTTCCTTTAACTCGTTATTTGCAAATATCAGTTTATTTACGTTTATAATATTATTAATATAAAAAACTATAATTCCCGACAGAAATAAAAGCGCCAGCAGTGAGTAAAAAATTGAGATGTGTTTTTTTTTGTTCATCCTAAGTACTTTTTATTATTTCTGCTGCCCTCAGTTTTGCGCTTCGCGATTTTGGATTTTCTGCCCGTTCTTTATAATCAGGAATTACAACTTTCTTAGTTAATATGTTTATTTTTCTGTTTTCTGAAAAATGTTCATGGTTTCCGCCTTTTAAAAAAGTTTTTCGAAAGTACTTATCTGATTTCTCACGGAAATATTGTTTCACTATCCTGTCTTCAAGCGAATGATATGAGATAATTACTATCCTTCCTCTGTCTGCGAGCAGTCGAAAACTCTCTTCAAGTACTTTTTTAAGGTCATTCAGTTCACCGTTTACTTCAATTCTCAATGCCTGATATATTTTCGATAAGAATTTATTCGCATAAGCACTTTTGTTAGTTCCGCTTAAATGATATTCGTTTCTAATTACTTCAGAAAGCATTCCCGTCGTTTTAATTATATTTTGTTTTCTCGAACTGATAATTGCTTTAGCAAGACGTTCTGAATTACCTATCTCGCCGTAATTTTCAAAAACTCCGACAAGCTCATCAATTCCG
>JAPLFI010000517.1 GCA_026390755.1 Ignavibacteriota bacterium | reverse complement strand
ACTAATTATTGCGAATTAAAGATAAGAACTTTTTTTACACGAATTGACACTAATTATTGCGAATTAAAGATAAGAACTTTTTTTAAATATGTGCGAAAAAACTTAGAAGAACGTAAACAGAAATTAATATATGTCTGATATAATCTATAAAGATGAATCTTACAGATTAATCGGTGTTTGTATGGATGTTCATAAACTTCTTGGTAACGGACTTTCGGAAATTGTATATAAAGACGCACTCGAATATGAATTCACAACGAATAAAATTCCATTCAAAAGAGAGAAGGAATATATTGTAAGATATAAAGATATAATACTTAAACATAATTTTTTCGCTGATTTTGTTGTTTTTGATTCGATTATACTTGAGATAAAAGCTTGTAAAAGTTTAACCGAAGAATTTTCAAAGCAGACACTCAATTATTTAGCAATAACAAGATTAAAACTGGGTCTTATTATTAATTTTGGTGAAAGATCTCTTACTTATAAACGTATTGTATTATAATTTGTGAAAAATCGTGATAATTAGTGTGAAAGGGGTATGAAGTGAAAGATCTCTTACTTATAAACGTATTGTATTATAATTTGTGAAAATTCGTGATAATTAGTGTAAAAATGTATTTATGACTGATTTTAACGACGAATCTTTTCGCGACCACATCTCTACGGTAACGAAAGAAGGAAAACGCGTCTGGGTATATCCCAAAAAACAAAAAGGAAGATTCTATACCGCAAGAACAATCTTAAGCTGGTTTCTGCTAGCTTTCCTGTTTCTGATGCCGTGGAGAAAAATTGACGGACATACATTCATACTTTTTAATTTTTTTGAGCGCAAGTTCATACTTTTCGGACTGGCATTCGGTCCGCAGGACTTTTATTTATTTGCGCTCGGAGTTGTTGCATTCTTTGTGTTTATCGTGCTTTTCACGGCTGTTTTCGGAAGGATATTCTGCGGATGGGTCTGTCCCCAAACGGTTTTCATGGAAATGGTGTTCAGAAAAATTGAATACTTTATAGAAGGCGATGCCGCACAGCAGAGGGCTCTCGATGCTTCGCCGTGGACGGGCGAAAAGATTTTCAAGAAAACCGTTAAACAAATAATTTTCGCGGGAATTGCGATTTTAATCGGCAATACATTGATGACTTATATCGTCGGCATAGACGAAACCCTGTTGATAATCTCACAGCCGCCTTCACTGCATCTTTCGGGATTTATTGCAATAATGGTTTTTTCGGGGATTTTCTATTTTGTGTTCTCGAAATTCCGCGAGCAGGCTTGCACGATTGTCTGTCCCTACGGAAGACTGCAGGGAGTACTGCTTGACCCGAACACAATTGTCGTGGCTTATGATAATGTGCGCGGCGAGCCGAGGGGGAAATTCACAAACGAAGAAGACAGGATAACCGGCGACTGTATTGACTGTAATCTGTGCGTCGCTGTTTGTCCGACCGGGATTGATATACGCCACGGCACACAGCTTGAATGCGTCAACTGCACGTCCTGCATAGATGCCTGCGACAGGATTATGGACAAGGTTGAGCGTCCGCGCGGACTGATACGTTATGCTTCGATGAATGGAATAAAAGACAAAATTAAATTCAGCGTTACTCCAAGAATCATATTATATTCAGTATTGCTTGTAGTCCTTTTATCCGTGCTGACGACGTTAATAACTATTCGTTCCGATATAAAGATAAACATACTGCGTGCCCCCGGCAAGATATTCACAGAGCAGGGAGACGGAAAGGTAAGCAATCTTTACCATATTGTGATGGTAAACAATACTTTCAAAGACGTACCCGTTGAAGTAAAGCTGAGCAATCCCGATGCCGAGTATAAACTTATCGGCAAGGAAATAAGTTTACAGCCGATGGATATATTAGATGCGGAATTCCTTGTGCTGATGCCAAAGGATAAAATTGCGACTACTGTAATTCCTCTGAATGTACAGGTTTACGCGAACGGCATATTAATTAACGAAACAAAAACAACTTTTATAGGACCCGTAAAAAAATGAACTGGGGAACAAAAATTGTCATAGCGTTTAGCATATTTCTGGCGGCGGCGATAAGCACGGCTGTTTTTTTTATGACGCAGAAAGTTGATATAGTAACGGATAATTATTACGACAAAGAACTTAAATATCAGGAACAGATTAACCGCCTTGAAAGAACAAAGAATCTTCCGGGACAAATAAAGATTGAAAATCCCGGTAATTCCGTAAAAATAGTTTATCCGAACACACCCGATAAAAACACAGGCAAGGATTTCGTGTTATTATATCGTCCGTCTGACATGGGAAAAGATATTAAAATACCCGTTAGCGCAGATTCCGCGCGCACGCAGATAATCAGCACCGAGAGAATTCAGAAGGGTGTCTGGCGCGTACAGGTGAGCTGGACATCGGAAGGAAGCGAATACTACGCAGAGAATATCGTTTCCGTGAAGTGAATATTTACGGGGTGTAGTGACTTTTTAGTTCACTGTAAAATTTGGGTGGAATAGGGGCAATCTTAGTAACAATGATACCTCGCAAAACTAAAATAGCAGAGGCTGCAATTTTGCAGCCTCTGCTTGGGATAAATTTATAGTCGAATCGTTATTTAATTAAAACCATACGTTTTACACTTACAAAATTTCCACTCTGAATTTTATAGAAATATACCCCCGACGAAAACTGTAAGCCATTGAAACTGACAATATATCTTCCCGCTTGTTTGAATTCACTGATGAGTGTCTGAATTTCTCTGCCTGACATATCGTATATTTTTAGTGAAACATATCCATCTTTAGGGAGATCGTAACTGATATTTGTAACAGGGTTAAATGGGTTAGGATAATTTTGAGAAACAGAATAAGCTTGCGGAATTTCGTTGTTACTTGAAATAGGCTTATCACTACCCGGAGTCTTTAAACACGGATCCATATAACCTTGTATTAAATCTCTGTCAGATTTTACAGACTCTAACGATGTTGCATCTACAGCTGTAATTTTATAAGAATATGTTACAAGATAGTTGCCACAATTTACCCCGCCTATTCTTCCTGTATATAGTAAAACCTGATTGTCTGTATATTCTGTTTCATTTGAAGAAGCAAATCCGATATAACCATAATTCGGCTCTACATCACAATTATAAGAAGCTCCACGATAAATATTGTAATGACCTGAGGTAATAAAATCGGGTTCAGAGTTTGCTTCCCAAACTAAATGAGGATGAAAAGATTCCGGGACAACAAAACTTCCATCAACTTTTAATCTTCGGGGTTTAGCCGGGGGACATTCGGCAAGCGCTAAATCATCATCAAAGTAAACTTTTACTTGCATACTTCCCGTAACGGGATCCTGTGATAATAACCTTATTGTAATTTCATTATTTGCTGATGGAGATTCACAAGAATTTGAAGCAGGGTTACTATAAGGCGACAAAAGTTCATTATTTCCGATATTAAAGCCATCTTTCCCATTACCATGAAAATCAGCAGTTATTTTATAATTTGGAGGATTCCAGCATTTGTCACGGTTACATAGTTGGGCAGACCATTCCCAAGGATTATTTCGTAAGTATAGTTTGTTATATGTATTTATACCATAAGATGGGTTTCCAGCTATTGTTTTTTGAATCCAAAAGTCACCGCTTAAATTTGTCTGGTCATTTATAAGTGTATCTTGAGCCCAATTCCATTTCCCGTTTGCACTTTTTAAATCAAAAGCAAAATGCCTATCGCCCCAGCTACTGGAGTAACCATTAACATTATTGGAATTCCATTTATAACTTTCGTGAAAAACGAACAGCCCTTTTCCAACATCGCAATACGGATCTTGTTCATAATGATTTAATTGAAAACAAGTATTACTGCCTCTTGATACTCCGTCATATCTTGATTTTTTTTGATGATTTGTTACCCAAAAATATTCCGCTGGGGTTGTGCCCGGAACAGTTATTTTAATTGCGTCTCCGTATTCAAATTCATCTCTTAGCGTAAATATTTGAGAACTTACCTCTTCAGGTATTATTGGATTAAGCCACCCTAATCCTTCCATTGAACGTTCCATAGGCAGCATACAGTATGTTGATGTGCCATGACCTTCAGTCATCATGCCTATACTTACATGCCAAGGATTAAAGCCCGGATGATTGAATTCATCTGCAAAAATGTGATGTGATATTTCATGCTCGAGGACTAATTCAAGATGAGTAGTTCTATTTACACCCTGTGTAGCGGTAATGCCGTCATCATTTGTCATTAATATTCCGTCAAGGGTAATTGAAACATTTGAATAAAAAGCAGTTTCAAAAAGATGAGCTTCGCCACCAACACCCGGGGTTGTAATATCCCAATAATAAGTTTCATAATTATCAGGGATTTTTCTAAACTGAATGACTATCATTTCAGCCTCGTTATCTCCACCCCACACCCAGTTATTACCTTCCTTATGCCAGTTATCGTAATCTGCAAAATTAATTTCCGGGAAATTATCCTGAACATACTGCAAAATATAATAGTTCAATTGTGGTCTTCTCCATTGAAGCGTGTTTTTATAATATGTAGAAGGTTCCGGCAGTTTAAAATATATTTCATCTCCAATAAAGTCGAGTTGCCCCCCTGACATTTGGCAATAATAATCACTTATCGTGTATTGTTCATATCTTTGCATAAACGGTGCTGAAGAAGGTTGCTCGGTATTTGATACAATATTATGATCTCTTGTGTAGGGGTTTATTGGGCGGGTACCATTGTCTTCTTCTGTAGGTTGTAGCCAAATACAATTTAATTTATTGGGAGCATCATCATCCTTAAACGTTACAAATATAAATAACGCTTTGAGATATTCGCCTTCAGCAGGGGTCGAAGTTGGAATATGTAATTTTTGAAAATTTACTTCGCTCGTTCCGCAAAAATCAGCGGATTCGTCAATTTGTGCAAAGGTTTTATTTATAAGAATAGTCGAAAATGCAATCAAGATTGCATAACTAAAAATTTTTAAATTCATTATCTTAATCTCCTAAGATTAATACTCATCTTGTTGTGAGAATTGAAAAAGCAAATTTTAAAAAGCCCGCATAGCTTGTACTATTTGCAATAGATAATATTTATCTTATCTTATTACCTGACTTTCTGCTCAAAATGTACACTATGATTTTAAAAGTGTTTTATTTACGCGTTTCAAAATTACTTCCTGCTTCTTTGTTAATGTCACAACACGTGATAATTGAAAATTCTTCTTTGCATCGCGTAAATATACTTTGTACATAGATGACAATTCATCCAGTGCTTCTT
>JAPLFI010000510.1 GCA_026390755.1 Ignavibacteriota bacterium | reverse complement strand
TAAACTGCCTCTCTGAAAAGTCCGTTCCTGAAGCAGATAAATGCGCGCATTTTATGAAAATCAACATCTTCCGGAAATTGCCAGATTTCCGCGAACTTAAACAACGGAAGCTGTCCATCTATTATCCCGCAGAGTTCATAAGCAATTATACCCGTATAAACGCCTGCTTTGCCTTTAAAGCCAAGTCTGACGGAACATTCCGACGCCCATAATGCTTCATCAGTATTTCCCAATATCAGGTAAACTTCCGCAAGCTCGGCATAAACTGACGAGTTATTCGGCTCTGCCAGTATAGCCTTTTTGAATTCCGCCGCGGCTTCCGAAAATTTTTCTTCCGAGTTGTAAAGGTTCGCCCTGTGATAATGAAAATAAAAATCCCCTTTTTTCCTTTCTTCAGCTTCTATAAAATCAATTTCCGCTTCTTTGTAATTTCCGTTTTTCGTATTGCAATATCCCCTGCTAACGCGTATTTCAGCCATTATTTCTTCATCCGAGCAGTAACTGAGCGCCTGGGTATATCTTTCGGCGGCAACATAAAAATTCTTCTTATTCATATAGATTTCCGCGCTTTCTTTACAGGCTTTAACATTCGATACATCCGTTTTTAACACAGCTTCAAAGTCGCGCAGGGCATACTCTTCGTTAAAAAAATAACAATTATAAAGATAAGCCCTCTCAAGAAGGTACTCGGTATCAACAGGACTGAGGTCAAGTGCTTTGTTTATATTATCCAATGCCAGTTCCTCGCATCTCATATTCCTGAAGCAGACTGCTTGATAATAGAGGGCTTCGCTGTTGTATGGTTCGGTTTTTATACATTGGTCGAGTTCGGATGCGGCTTCGTCGTATTCACCTTCCTGCATCAGGCTGAGCGCTTTTTCGAAATAGTTTTCCATAATGTTTAATTATTTTTATACAAATATAATAAAAAGCGGTGAACATTTAGTATCATTTGATGATACTTTTTCACATAGGTGAAAATCAAAATGGTTAATTTTTATAATATTGCATTAATGGATTTATCGCAGTAAATTGACGGATATTAAATAAATATAAACGAATATGAAAAAGACACGGATATTCCTTGCAGTACTAATAGTATTTATCGGTTGTACATCTGTTCGGGCTCAGAGTCTCGGGTTTTATATTTCAGCGCATGCGGGTCCAAGCTTTCCGTTCGGTGACTTTGCCAAAAAAGATGCTAACAACAGCAATTCGGGTTTTGCCAAGACGGGTTATAAAGGAGACATAACCGTTGGTTATAATATTCCGTTTCTTTTTTCAATCAGTTTTACGGGTGTATTACAAAATAATGCAGTTGACGCCGAGCCGATGAGATTAAAGATCGCTCAGGAAAATCCGGCTTATACCAACTGGACACTTGACGCTGAAAGCTGGAATGTCACAGGGCTTTTCACCGGTGTTACAAAAAATTTCTCCTTTAATAAAAAATTCTTTTTTGAGGTTCGGGCTTTCGGCGGAACGCTGAATTTTGACTCGCCCAGATTTACACTGAGAGGCACGTCCGCGACTGATAACGCATTGATTGTGGTTAACAATAAGACCACTTATGCTTTCGCTTATATTTTCGCAGTAGGCTGTGGGTATAATATATCAAAAAATTTCTCACTTGAAGGAAATATAGAATATCTCGGAGCAAATCCTGATTTTACGAATGTTAAGACACAGACAACGATTAACGGCTTGATGACAGAAACGACATCTTCTTATTCACAATCTTTCAGCGCCTTTAACATTACAGCAGGGTTGAGGTATTCGTTCTGAGACGGCATCTTTGTTAAGTGTTAAATCAATATGTCACACAATTTCACGGACTTCGGCTGATTTTTCGTTTTCATGAACGGTTTTCAGCATGAGCAATCCCAGAACAAAGAAGATTCCCACGGGCAGGATTGCAAACCTTTGTGAACCCGAAAGCCATGAAACAAGACCGAAAGTAAGAGGACCGAGAAGTGTGGATGTTTTTTCGAACAAAGAATAGAATCCGAAAAATTCCGTTTTAATATCAAGCGGCGTGAGTTTTGTCATAAGCGCCCGCGAAAGACTCTGCGTTGAGCCGAGGAATGTACCCGCAAAACCGCCCGCTAAGAAGAATAAATGAACCTTAACGCTGCCTATTACAAGGTAAGAATTTTCGTGTACGAAAATAAAAATAAATAGTATTATCGCTATCCAGAAAAATAACGTCAGTATGATGGAGCGGAGTATTCCGAGTTTATCGCCAACCCAGCCGAAGAGAAACGAGCCGAGC
>JAPLFI010000153.1 GCA_026390755.1 Ignavibacteriota bacterium | reverse complement strand
CAACAGCCGCAGCGGAGTTATTCCGGTTAAAGAGATGCTTATTCACATTGAATACCTGATTAACAATAAAAAACATCTGGATGCTTTAACGGAATGCAACAGGTTACTTAATGCAGACAGGAATAATACTGAAGCCAAGTTGCTTTTCAACAGAGTTTCATCTCTTATGAACACAAAAATGAAAATTCTGGAAAGTGCAGATGAATCATTTAATAAAAAAGATTTCAAATCAGCAGGCATATTTTATTTAAATTACATAAAATATTGTGATGATATAGAATGCGATTTTATCAATGCAAAATTACAATTTATTCAGGACAGGATACCGCAGTTAAGGAAACGAAAGATATTAATAAACACAATATATACGGTTTTACTTATTACTATTTTAAGTTCGCTTGGTTTTCTTGCATATTATTATATTTATATGCAGGAAGACAGAGAGTTTGCGGAGATAGAGAACGGTGATTCGACGGAGGACGTAAAGATAATCGAGCATCAGATAGTAAAGTACGAAAGGTTTTTACGCAAATATGAAGACGGGAAGAATAAAGATAAAGCGAGGGAAAAAATATCTGCACTGTCGGCAATAATTGCGGAAAAAATTTATACCGATGACTGGCGGACGGCATTAACTTACGTAAAAAAAATAGATAATAAAGAAAGCCCCAAGACATATAGTGATTTATTGAAGATAGTCAGGAATACTGCAACCAAGGAATATAAACAGCACGTAAACCTTGCAAAAAAATATGACAAAGAACAAAAATTTCCCGAAGCGAAAAATGAAATTGACAAGGCAATGAGTATAACCGAAGAGTTTTCCGCGTCAGACATGGAAACTAACAAACAAATACTTGCAGAAAACAGAATTCTGCTGAATAAGAAGATTAAATTAATTATAAAATTCAGGGATATAGACAGGGAAATATCGGATAAATCGGATGAACTCAAAAGAATTACGCCGGTTTCAAATAATTCCGATATAGTTATTCTCAACGGGATTATCATTAAAAAATCATCAGTGAACATATATATTGCACGTGATCTGAGCACAAAGAAATTGGTAGCATTAAAATCTGTTTCGGAAAATTATAATCAGGGAGATGATTTCACATTACAATGTATAAAAAGCGGTAAAATCAATATTAATGATGATACCGGCAATGAAATGATACTTCCTTTTTATAAGGTATTCTCAGATAATGACGAATTTGATAAAAATTACGAAAAAGATGCTTTGATTCAGAGACTTGGCTATCTTAAAGCAGAAAAAGAGAAAATAGACAGTCTTCTGCACGTAAATTTATTGTAAGTTATCAAAACATCGAATCAAATCAGACAGATAAACGAAAAGACCTTTCGCGAAAAAATCTTAATAAAGGTTCAAAAATATGTTGATTTATTCCGTATTTTTATATAACTTATACATTTGTGTGGCAAAATTTTTGGGGTAGGTAGCGAAGTGGTTAAACGCATCAGACTGTAAATCTGACGGCTCAGGCCTTCGGAGGTTCGAATCCTTCCCTACCCACGAGTATTAAGTATGCGGGAGTAACTCAGTTGGTAGAGTCACAGCCTTCCAAGCTGTTGGTCGCGAGTTCGAGTCTCGTCTCCCGCTCATGTTACAGATGCTGATGTAGCTCAGTTGGTAGAGCACTTCCTTGGTAAGGAAGAGGTCACCGGTTCAATCCCGGTCATCAGCTCAAACACAGAAGTGTTAATACGGGTGTAGCTCAATTGGTAGAGTAGCGGTCTCCAAAACCGTTGGTTGGGGGTTCGAGTCCCTCCTCCCGTGCTGGTGGAAAACCTTTTAGATATTACTTGAGAAGAACTTTTTGGTTAAACTGAAATAAAAAATAGAAGAACTTTTTATGAGAGATAAAATTTTAAACTTTTTCCTTGATATTTACAGAGAGCTGAAAAAAGTTTCTTGGCCGAAAAAGGAAGAGTTAAGAGATTCAACTAAAATTGTTGTTGTCACTATGATTATATTTGCTGTGTTTGTGTATATTGTTGACAAAAGCATCAGTGAATTCTTAAAACTTTTATTCTAAAGAACTTGTTATGTACGGCGAAGAACTTTTAATTATATAATGACTGAAAACGAAAAGTTAAATACTACAGAAAGTCCCGAGAAAAGTTTACAAGATGGAGTTCCGGCAGTTGAATCAACCGTTGAGTCAACCGTTGAGTCAACCGGAGGAACAGAGATGGATATTGACCAGTCCGGAATTTTTAAATGGTTTGCTGTGAGGATAATATCCGGGCATGAAAACAAAGTAAAGGTATTTCTTGATACTCAGATAAAAGATGAAGGTATGGAGCGGAAGATAAGAAATGTTGTTATTCCGCTTGAAAAAGTTTTTGAAGTTAAGGGGGGGAAGAAAAAAGTCAAAATGAAAAATTTTCTTCCCGGATATATACTTATTGAGGCTGATCTTGACGATAAGGTAAGGAGGTTTATTTCTCAAACTCCTTCGATAATGAATATGGTAGGATCGAAAAGCGTTAAAGGGGAAAAACTTGAGCCGATACCTCTCAGACCGGCTGAAGTGAAAAGAATCAGAGCCATACTTAACGAAGAGAATCAAAGCGAGAAAATAGATTTAAGGCTTTCTGTTGGCGACCCGATAAAAGTTACAAGCGGTCCTTTCAATAACTTTAACGGGAACGTACTAGAGATAAACTCAGAGAAGATGAAAGTTAAAGTTATGGTGAGTATATTCGGTCGCAAAACGCCGATAGAGCTTGAATTCACGCAAATTGAAAAAGAAAAGTAATTTTAATATTAAAAATAAAGCAATATGGCTAAAAAAATAGTTGGATATATTAAGCTTCAAATACCTGCCGGACAGGCTACTATGGCACCTCCGGTCGGTCCTGCGCTCGGGCAAAGAGGTGTTAACGGCATGGAGTTTTGCAAGCAATTTAACGCTCGTACACAGGGGAAAAAGGGGCTGATTATTCCTGTTGTTATAACAGTTTATTCTGATAAATCATTTTCGTTCGTTACAAAAACTCCGCCTGCGGCAATACTATTGATTAAAGCGGCAGGTATTGAAAAGGGTTCCGGTATTCCGAATAAGAACAAAGTAGGGAAGGTATCGGTTAAACAAGTGCAGGAGATAGCAGAAATGAAAATGGTGGATCTTAACGCAAGAGATGTAGTTCACGCAATGAGTATGGTTAAAGGAACTGCAAGAAGTATGGGAATAACAGTCGAATAGTTAATAGTTAAGTGTTGGATAATAAAAAATACAATTTATAGTATGAAGTTAACAAAAAAACAAAAAGATTTAGCAAAAAAATTAGATCTTAAAAAAGAATATAAAATTGCCGAAGCAATTTCTATTGTTAAGCAATATTCTAATGCAAAATTTAATGAGTCTGTTGATATCGCGATAAATCTTGGTGTAGATCCCAAGCATGCTGATCAGGTTGTAAGGGGTACTGTAGCGCTTCCGTTCGGCACGGGGAAAAGTGTTAAGGTTCTCGTTATTGCCAAGCCGGAGAAACATCAGGAGGCGATTGATGCAGGAGCGGACTTTGTCGGATTTGAAGATTATCTGAAGAAAATCCATGACGGATGGACTGATGTGGATGTAATAATTGCCGCGCCGGATACGATGGCTGAGCTTGGTAAACTCGGTAAAGTGCTCGGACCTCGCGGTTTAATGCCCAATCCAAAAAGCGGAACCGTTACCCCGAATGTAGGACAGGCTGTATTGGAAGTTAAAGCCGGTAAGATTGATTTCAGGGTTGATAAAAACGGAACGGTGCATTCGGCGATAGGGAAGGCATCTTTTGATGAGAATAAACTTAAGGATAATATTGCCGCATTTATAAATATGATAATTAAACTTAAACCGGCGGCGGCAAAGGGGACATACATAAAAGGAATTACGATTTCGAGTACTATGGGACCCGGTGTAAAAATTGACAGGAGTCTGCCGGATCTTAAGTCAGCGGCATAAAATTTTTTTATTCAGATTACGCACTCTGATACAATATATATTAAGCCGGGATTGTGATAACCGGTTTAAGCAAGCTTCAAAGAACTTTTTAACGTTTCGTTAATTTAAACAACAAGTACTTTTACAAGTACTACAAAGAACTTTTTTTAGTATGGACAAAGCAAAAAAGAATGAACTTACTGCGCAAATTAAGGAGATGATGGATAATTCAGCCGCTGTTTATTTTACAAATTTCGCCGGAATGACTGTTTTTCAGGTTAATGAAATGCGGGATGAGTTTTTCAAAGCGGGTATAAAATATAAAGTCGTGAAGAACACTCTTGCCCTTAAGGCAATCGGTGAAAGTTCAAGCTATTCCGGCTTTATTAATGATATTGCAGGTTTTCTTAAGGGTAATACCGGGATTGTTTTTTCCGGCGGCGATCCTGTCGCTCCGGCGAAAATCCTGAAGAAGTTGTCGGACAAATCCGATAAACCGAAATTTAAGGTTGCCGTTGTTGACAATATGTTCTTCGGCGAAGGCAAACTTAATGAACTTGCATCATTGCTTAACAAGGAAGAGTTGATTTCCGGTATTCTTGTTTGCCTGAATTCGCCGGTCTCCGGTATAGTTGGCGCAATTAACGCTGTGATGAGAGATCTCGCAAGCGTTATCGAAGAAGCTGCAAAGAAAAAGGCAGCTTAGATTTAGAAGAACTTTTTTAAAAACAAATATTCAAAATTTAAAATTAAAGGATATAAAAATGTCAGTAGTAGAAGAGTTATTAGAAAAAATATCAGGTTTAACCTTACAAGAAGCTTCAGAATTAAAGAAAGCTCTCGAAGATAAGTTCGGCGTAACCGCCTCAGCGCCAATGATGATGGCTGGTGCATTTGCAGGTGCGGCTCCGGCGTCAGCGCAGGAGGAAGAAAAGACCGAATTCACCGTCGTCCTCGCAGAAGTGGGCGCTGAAAAAATAAAAGTTATTAAAGCCGTTAAAACTGCGACCGGACTCGGACTTACCGAAGCAAAAGCACTCGTTGAAAGCGCTCCGAAACCGGTGAAGGAAAATATGCCTAAGGCTGAAGCTGAAAAATTAAAAGCAGAACTCGAAGCAGCCGGCGCAAAGGTTGAAATTAAATAAAAAATCTTATTTCGTATATCAATAGTAATTTTAGGTTTAAAGTCCTGATAAACAGGGATTTTAAACCTTATACTATTGGCGAAAAATTTTTGTTTGTTTTATATTTAGTAGAACTTTTAACATAGAACTGGAAGAACTTTTTTGTAGCAGAACTTTTTTTAAAAAGAACTTTTAATAATTTAAGAAGATAAATGGAATTAAAAGGCGTATTAGCAGGTTTAAAGCCTCTCAATAATAAAAATAACAGACTTACGTTTTCTAAGTCTAACATCCACAGGGAACCGCCTGATTTGTTGAACGTGCAGATGCAATCATTCAAAGATTTTCTGCAGGAAGATGTGCCTATTAGTAAAAGAATCTCCGTCGGTCTGCAAAAAGTATTTGAAGATAATTTCCCGATAACTGATTCTCGGGATACTGCTATATTGGAATTCATAGAATACTTTATTGAAAAGCCGCCTTATACTATTATAGAGTGCCAGGAGCAGGGGCTTACTTATGCCGTTCCGGTAAAAGTAAAACTAAGACTCTCGACGAAGCCGAATTCCGCCGCGAAGGATTATACATATTCTATAGTCCAGGATGTTTATCTTGGGCAGCTTCCGTATATGACGCAAAGAGGCAGTTTTATCATTAACGGAGCCGAAAGAGTTATCGTAAGCCAGTTACACCGGTCACCAGGTGTGGTATTCGGCGAATCCACACATGCGAATGGTACAAGGTTGTATTCGGCGAGGGTAATTCCTTACAAAGGGTCCTGGGTTGAGTTTACAACCGATATAAATGATTTATTGTATGCTTATATCGACAGAAAGAAGAAGTTCTATTTTTCGACACTTCTAAGAGCTCTTTCAATAAATGACAAGTTTCAGATGCTGAATCTCTTTGATCTTGCAGAAAGGGTTGAAATAACACAAAAATCTTATCTTGATTATACGGGCAGGGAAGTTGCTGAAAATGTGATTGAAAAGGAAACAGGTGAAGATTTAGGGATTGATGCCGGAACGAAACTTACTGAAGAGCACCTGATTTCAATACTGAATGCCCGAATAAATACGATAAGCCTTCTCAAGACAGATATAACTGACGGAGAGAGAATCATATTTAATACAATTATCAGCGATGAAGAAGAAGATTCAACTGACAGACCTTCTAAGGACTTTATAGAGCAGAAGAACTTAGCAACATCTCCTAAGGAAAAGAAAGGAAAGGCAGAGCAGGCGAAGAACTCTTTGCAGTCATATATATCGGAAAGTGAAGGTGAAAGCGCCAGAACGTATATTGAAAAACAGTTTTTTAATCCCAAGAAATATGATTTAGGTCAGGTCGGAAGATATAAAATTAACAGGAAGTTAGGCCTGAATATTGATAATACAACAACGATTCTTACTGAGGATGATATTGTCAGGATAATTTCATACATCAGAGATTTGGTAGATGGAAAAGTGGAAGTTGACGATATTGATCACCTTGGTAACAGAAGAGTCAGGACAGTCAGTGAACAGCTTTCACAGCAGTTTGGGCTTGGTCTATCAAGGATGATTAGAACCATAAGGGAAAAGATGAGCATTCATGACGAGGAAAATCTGACTCCGATACGGCTTGTCAGTTCCAGACCAATTACGAGCGCACTATCCTCGTTTTTCGGAACGAGTCAGTTATCGCAATTTATGGATCAAACAAATCCATTATCCGAGATGACGCATAAAAGAAGAATCAGCGCTTTAGGACCCGGAGGACTTTCAAGAGAAAGAGCCGGTTTCGAAGTCAGGGATGTCCATTATACACATTATGGCCGGCTCTGTCCGATAGAAACACCTGAAGGTCCTAATATCGGTCTGATTTCATCCTTAACAATTCACTCGACCGTGAATAACCTGGGATTTATAGAAACTCCCTATAGAAAAGTAATTAACAGTTGTGTTACGGATGAAATTGAATATCTTTCAGCGGATAAAGAAGATGAATTTAAAATTGCACAAGCAAACGAACCTTTAGATACAAAGGGATTTTTTATTAATAAAAAAGTAAAAGCGCGCGTTAAAGGTGATTTTCCGATTATTGAGGCGAAAGAAATTGATTATATGGATGTTGCCACAAATCAGATTGTGAGCGCGGCAGCCGCACTTATTCCGTTTCTTGAGCATGATGACGCTAACCGTGCACTTATGGGCAGTAATATGCAGCGCCAGGCAGTTCCTCTTTTACGTCCCGAGGCTCCGATAGTCGGAACAGGTTTTGAGGAAATAGTAGCACGGGATTCAAGATCAATGATAGTTGCAGAAGCCGACGGATATGTCGAATATGTATCTGCGGACAAAATAACAGTCAAGTATAATATCAAAGAAGATTCAGAAGAAAGCCTTTTGAGTTTTGAAGATAAAAGAACCGTTGAATATCTGCTTGTAAAATTTTTAAGGACAAATCAGGACACTTCAATTAATCAGCATCCTATAGTCCGCGAGGGGCAGAAAATTAAGAAAGGCGATATACTCGCCGATGGTTCATCCACTCAAAACGGTGAACTTGCTCTTGGTCGGAATATTCTCGTTGCATTTATGCCGTGGAGAGGATATAACTTTGAAGACGCTATTGTAATCAGTGAAAAAGTGGTTTCAAAAGATATTTTCACTTCAGTTCATATAGAAGAGTTCAGCCTCGAAGTTCGTGATACTAAACGCGGTGAAGAAGAACTTACAAAAGAGATTCCCAACGTCAGCGAAGAGGCAACAAAAGACCTGAACGAAAACGGAATTGTAAGAATCGGAGCCGAAGTTAAAGAGGGTGATATTTTAATCGGTAAGGTTACACCAAAAGGCGAGACAGAGCCAACTCCGGAAGAAAAACTATTAAGGGCAATTTTCGGAGATAAGGCAGGAGATGTCAAGGACGCATCATTAAAGGCACCTCCGGGATTAAAAGGAATAGTTGTTAACCGTAAACTTTTCTCCCGCAAGACGAAAGATACGGAAGGGAAGAAAGAGGAAAAGAAACGTATCGAAAGATATGAATCAGAGAAGAAGAAAGATATTAAAGAACTCAATTTTAAACTTTCCGAAAAACTTGGAATACTTTTAGAGGGTAAAGAAAGCGACGGCGTTTATGATAAAAAGGGAAATATAGTATTAAAGAAAAACCAGATTTTCAAACGCGAAGGTTTCTCGAATTTACTGAACAATAATTTTGATTTAAGAGATTTGGATTACGAAACTGATTGGTCGAATTCAAAGAAAGCTAACCTGTTGCTTCTTGATATATACAAGAATTATACATACAAGCACAACGAAATTGAAGAAAAATATAAAAGATTAAAAGATAAAGTAACACTTGGAGACGAGCTTCCGACTGGTGTAGTAAAACTTGCTAAAGTTTATGTTGCAAAGAAAAGAAAACTTTCGGTCGGGGATAAAATGGCAGGACGCCACGGAAATAAAGGTGTTGTTGCAAAAATTGTCCCTCAGGAGGATATGCCTTTTCTTCCGGACGGAAGACCCGTTGATATCGTACTGAATCCTTTAGGAGTTCCGTCACGAATGAATCTGGGACAACTGTATGAAACTGCATTAGGCTGGGTCGGAAAAGAATTAGGTGTTAAATTTGCAACTCCGATTTTTGACGGCGCTACGGTAGAAGAAATACTTGAATCTCTTGAAAGTACGGGACTTGCGAGTAACTCAAGATCTTATATTCACGACGGAATGTCTGGTATGAGATTCGACCAGATGGTGACTATAGGATATATTTATATGCTTAAACTTTCGCACCTTGTTGACGATAAGATACATGCCCGTTCCATAGGACCATATTCGCTTATCACTCAGCAACCCCTCGGTGGCAAAGCACAGTTCGGCGGACAGAGGTTCGGAGAAATGGAATGCTGGGCACTGCAGGGTTATGGGGCGGCAAATATTCTTAGGGAAATGTTAACAGTAAAAAGTGATGATGTACAGGGACGCAGCAGAGTTTACGAAGCCATCATTAAAGGCGAGAACCTTCCTGAGCCCGGAATTCCTGAATCATTTAACGTACTATTAAAAGAGTTACAGGGTCTCGCGCTTGATATTAATATTGAATAAGCGTTAAGTGATTTACAATTGAACATTGATAATTAATTATTTATCTAAATATGGGAATAAAAACAGAACAAAAGAAAAAACGCTTTTCGAAAATTACGATTAACCTGTCATCTACTGACACGATAATCGGAAAATCTTACGGAGAGGTAACGAAACCTGAGACTATTAATTACAGGACTTTCAAGCCGGACAAAGACGGTTTATTCTGTGAAAAGATATTTGGTCCCGTTAAAGATTGGGAATGCCATTGCGGAAAGTACAGGGGTATAAGATATAAAGGAATTGTTTGCGACAGATGCGGTGTTGAGATTAATATGAAGAGTGTAAGAAGAGAAAGAATGGGACATATAGCGCTTTGTGTTCCGGTTGTCCATATCTGGTATTTCAGGTCACTGCCTTCAAAAATTGGTTATGTGCTGGGTTTAACGGGGAAAGAGCTTGAAAAGATTATTTATTATGAATCATACGTTGTTGTAAATCCCGGAACAACAAAGTTTCACAGATTACAGCTGATAACGGAAGACGATTATCATGATGCACTGGATAAACTTTCAGATGAAGAAAAGAATCTTGAAAATGACAACCCCAAAAAATTTGTAGTGGATCAAGGCGGTAATGCGATTAAAGAATTACTGAAAAGGATGAGGACAGAGGATGAAATTGTAAAGTTGCGCGCTGAACTTCTGGATGATCCTTCGGCAATCAGAAAGGCTGATAATATAAAACGCCTGAGGGTACTGGAATCTTTCCGCTTGAAACCTGACGGTAAGCCGAATAAACCCGAATGGATGGTATTGGATGTAGTACCGGTAATCCCACCGGAACTGAGACCCCTTGTACCGCTTGAAGGCGGGAGATTTGCCACGAGTGACTTGAATGACCTTTACAGGAGGGTTATAATAAGGAATAACCGTTTAAAGAGATTACTGGATATAAAAGCTCCTGAAGTTATACTAAGAAACGAAAAGAGAATGCTGCAGGAAGCAGTTGATGCTTTATTAGATAATTCACGCCGTGTAACAGCCGTTAAAGCTGATAATAGAGCTCTGAAGTCTTTATCGGATATTCTTAAAGGTAAACAGGGAAGATTCCGTCAGAATCTTCTCGGTAAACGGGTTGATTATTCCGGACGTTCGGTAATTGTTGTGGGTCCGGAACTTAAGCTTCACGAATGCGGAATTCCGAAAGACATGGCGCTTGAACTATTTAAACCGTTTGTCATCAGAAGACTCATTGACCGTGATTATGTTAAGACAGTAAAAAGTGCTAAAAAATTAATAGATAAAAGAACACCTGAAGTATGGGATATTCTTGAAAATGTAATAGATGGCCATCCGGTTTTGCTTAACAGGGCGCCTACACTGCACAGACTCAGTATTCAGGCATTCCAGCCTGTACTGATAGAGGGTAAAGCAATTACTCTGCATCCGTTTGTATGTACTGCTTTTAATGCTGACTTTGACGGTGATCAGATGGCTGTCCATGTACCTCTGTCTTTTGATGCACAGCTTGAAGCAACAATACTTATGCTTTCGACGCATAATATTCTTTCACCACAGAATGGTAATCCGATAATTGTACCGAATCAGGAGCTGGTACTTGGCTGTTATTACCTGACTAAGGAATTAAAAGGGGATACCGGAGAAGGTAAAATGTTTTCCTCCCCGGAAGAGGTAATAATAGCTTACAATAATAAGAAAGTCGGGATGCATGCGAGAATAAAGGTGAGGATACAAAAAAGTTCTTCCGCCGGAATATTTGAAACGACAACAGGCAGAGTAATTTTTAATGAAATAGTTCCGGAAGAAATTCCTTTTATTAACGAACTATTAAAAAAGAAGAGAATTATTGCTATAATAGGTAATATATACAGAACAGTCGGAAATCAGAAAACGGCAATCTTTCTTGATAAATTGAAGGAGCTCGGTTTTAAACATGCAACAGAAGGCGGCTTATCCGTAAATATTGATGACATTGAAGTACCAGGAACGAAGAAAAAAATTATTGAAGACGCTTACCACAGAGTAGATCAAATTGAAAAGTCAAAATCAAGAGGTATCCTGTCAGAGAACGAAAGATACAATAAAGTTATAGATATCTGGACACACGTCAGGGATCACGTAAAAAATGACCTGATGGAGAATCTTAGAAATTCAAAAAATGGTTTTAACTCTTTACACATGATGATAGACTCAGGTGCAAGGGGTTCAGCTGAACAGGTAAGTCAGTTGGCAGGTATGAGAGGTCTAATGCAAAAACCTCAGAAATCATTAACGGGACAGGCGGGTGAAATTATCGAAAACCCGATAATAGCTAACTTTAAAGAGGGTCTTTCAATTCTTGAATACTTTATATCAACACATGGCGCCAGAAAGGGTCTTGCGGATACGGCGCTGAAGACTGCTGATGCAGGGTACCTGACAAGGAGGCTGGTTGATGTAGCTAATGATGTTATCATTTCAGAGAAAGACTGCGGAACGATAAGAGGAGTTTATACGGAAGCGTTAAAGGAAGGTGAAGATATAAAAGAGTCTCTTGCTGAAAGAATACTCGGGAGAGTGTCAGTTCAGGATGTTGTTGACCCGCTTTCCAAAAAATTACTTGTTAAAGCAGGTGCTGAAATTGAAGAAGAAGAAGCTCAGCTGATATCCGATTCCCCGATAAACGGCGTTGAAATCCGTTCCGTGCTGACTTGCGAAAGTAAACGGGGTGTTTGCGCGAAATGTTATGGCAGAGACCTGTCAGCGAGTAAACTTGTTAATGTAGGTGAAGCAGTCGGTATTATAGCCGCTCAATCAATAGGTGAACCGGGAACTCAGCTTACGCTTCGTACATTCCACATTGGCGGAACAGCCAGCAAAATTATTACACAATCTGAAATTTCATCCAAATTTGAAGGAAAAGTCAGGTTTGAAAGTTTAAAACTGGTTGAGTATAAAGGCGCTGTTGATACACAACTGATATCTCTCAGCAGGAACGGTATCATAATTATTTCTGATGACAAGAATAATCAGTTAGCAAAATATTCCGTTCCTTACGGTTCAAAGCTGAAGGTTAAGAATAATGACAAGGTTAAGAAAAATGAAATACTATATGAATGGGATCCATATAACTCTGTTATCATAGCCGAAAATAACGGTGTAATAAGATATCACGATATGGAAGAAAACGAGCAATTTGAACTTGTAAAAGACGAACAAACAGGGCACTATCAGAAAACTGTTATAGAAAGTAAAGATAAAACAAAAAGCCCGACGATTCAGATTATTAAGGGCAGTAAAATATTAAGCTCATATTTAATTCCTGCCAAGGCTAATTTGCTTATTGACGATGGTACTGACATCAAGGCAGGTACAGTTATGGTTAAGATTCCGAGGGAATCCGGTAAGACACGTGATATTACAGGCGGTCTCCCGAGGGTAACAGAATTATTTGAATCAAGAAGCCCCAGCGATCCGGCTAAAATTGCCGAAATTGACGGGAAAGTGGAAATTGGAAAAATCTCAAGAGGAAGCCGGGAAGTTGCGCTAAAGAGTCTTGATAATTCGAAGACCATAGACTACAGAATTCCGATAGGAAAGTATATACTCGTCAGGCATGGTGATATTGTCAAAGCAGGTGAACCTTTAACCGGCGGAGCATTTGATCCGGTTGATATTCTTAAAATTAAAGGCGTTGCGCATGTGCAGGAATATCTTGTAAATGAAATTCAGGAGGTTTACAGAATTCAGGGTGTTAAGATAAATGATAAACACATTGAGATAATTGTAAGGCAGATGCTGCAAAAAGTTAAAGTGACCAGTTCAGGGGATACTACATTTCTGGAAGGTGATATAATTCACAAAAACCATTTTTCTGACGGAAATGAAAAACTCAAAGGAATGGTTGTTGTATCTGATAAGGGTGACAGTGACAGCGTAAGAACCGGAGAGATTCTTCCGAAAAAAGCTGTAAAAGATATCAACGGACTTCTGAAAAAGAAAAACAAAAACATTATTAAATCTCGTGACGCTGTTCCTGCGACAGCAGACGCAGTTCTGCTCGGTATAACACAAACATCGTTAACAACCGACAGCTTTATATCTGCGGCGTCATTCCAGGAAACTACAAGAGTTCTTACTGATGCTTCGATAAAGGGTAAAGTTGACTATTTGCTCGGATTAAAAGAAAACGTAATTATTGGTCAGCTTATTCCTGCCGGTTCAGGATTAAGAAAATACAGAGATATTCTTGTATCGCATATTGATAAACATATGATGCATGATGATAGAGCAGAAGAAACAGAAGAAGCACCAAAAAAAAATTCTGAAGTCAATAAAGAAACAGTATCTTAACAAAATATTAACCTGTCTGAAAGCCGTTCCCGTAAGAACGGCTTTTTTTATTTATTATCAAAACCCCCTTTTTTGAACGGAATTAAACATTCCGCAAAATAACCAAAAAAATCATAAAATAAGGTTTGACTTTTATATTTAAATTTTCCATTTTTGTATTGTGGGAGAAAGTGGGGGAAGGTGGTTCTTTTTCCCAAAAAATATTAAACTTTATTGTAAATGTTTCAAGGACACTCAATATGTAATATAGACGCAAAATCACGATTGGTGTTGCCAAGCAAATTCAGAAAATACATAAAAGCCGAGGCAAACAACCGCATTGTGCTTACACGCGGCTTTGAGGAATGCATTTTGGTTTATCCGCTTGATGCATGGGAAAAGTTAACTAAAGGTTTTTCAAATTACAACGTTTTTAACTCACAGCAACGCAGCTTCATGCGCCGATTTATGATGTATGTTAACGACTGCGATATAGACCCTCAAAACAGAATTTTATTACCTTCCCAGCTTATTGAATTTGCACACATAAAAAAAGAAATTATAATTCTTGGAATGCTCGACAAAATCGAAATATGGGATCCGGAAACCAAGGATAAATACGATGAGATGCAACCGGAGAGTTATGAAGAAGTAGCACAAAAAGTTTCCGAGGAGATAATAAATAATATCAATACCGATAAAAGTAATACGTATAAAAGCAATACGGATAAATAAATTATATTGAATAACGAATATCATTATCCAGTTCTTTTATATAAAGCAATTGAGTACCTATTAAATCCTTTCTTTAAAAAACATACAATTGTTGACGGGACTACAGGCGGGGGCAGTTATTCGGAAGCGATAGCGGAAAAGATATCCGATGATTCACGGTTAATTTGTATAGACAAAGATATCCATGCAATCGAATTTGCGTCCCTGAGACTTCAGAAATATCATGCAAAGGTAATATTTGAGAAAGGAAACTTTGCCGACATCAGGACTTATGTTAATAAAAACGGATACAATGAAATCAGCGGACTTGTGCTTGATTTGGGTCTTTCTAACTATCAGCTGAAGAGCGAACCGGGATTCAGTTACCGGAATTGATGAGCTTGTCGGAGTTTTTGAAAATTACGGCGAGATAGGTAATTCAGAACGTCTTGCTAAAGCAATTATCAGTTCGAGAAAACAAAATATAATTAAAACGACGGGAATGCTTTCTGAAGTAATTAGAAACGAGTATCATTTAAGCGGAACAAATAAAAATACTTATGCGAATAAATTCTTCTCGAAAATATATCAGGCATTGAGAATTGAAGTAAACGGTGAACTGAATGACCTTAAAAAAGTACTTGAAGAGAGTTTTCTACTGCTCGCAGACAGAGGAAGGATAGTAATTATCTCATATCATTCACTTGAAGACAGAATAGTGAAACAATATTTCCGTGAGAAATCAGATAAATACTTACGAGGAACTTTTTTAAAAGACGGAAAACAGGAACTTTTTACTGAAAACAGAAAGATAAATATATTAACTAAAAAAGTTATAATTCCTGATTATAAAGAACGGGCAGGAAATCCAAAATCGCGAAGCGCAAAACTGAGGGCAGCAGAAATAATAAAAAGTATTTAGGATGAACAAAAAAAAGAACATAAAACACTTTTCTATTTTTTACTCACTACTGGCGCTTTTATTATTATCGGGAGTTATAGTTTTTTATATTAATAATATTATAACCGTAAATAAACTAATATTTGCAAATAACGAGTTAAAGGAAAATATTAGCAAGACTGCACAAAGCAATAATCAATACCAGATCGAAATTGAAAAACTGACAACTTTTGAAAAAATCAGGAAAATCGCAGAGGAAAAATTTGGTTTAAAAATTTCTGACAGTTCAGT
>JAPLFI010000324.1:833-1813 GCA_026390755.1 Ignavibacteriota bacterium | reverse complement strand
GCAGAAATGAAAGCCGAAAGCCTTGACTTATCCGATTTTACATAAGAAAAAACTTCCTCTGCCGCGGGTCCTGTAACGCTGTAATGAAAAACAGGATTTCCGAACTCCTCAAACTGGTTGAATATCATATTTGCCGTGTCGTTTTTCAGTTCCCAGCATTTGTCATAAATTTCTTTTACATTTGATTCACAACCGGGTGTAGCGATTATTTCAGCTCCGATTTCTTTAAGCCATTCAAACCTTTCGCGCGACATTTCCTGAGGGAGTATTGCGATTGAAGTACAGCCGAGCAGTGCGCAGTCAAATGCTCCGCCACGGCAGTAATTACCCGTGGATGGCCATACTGCTTTATGTTTATCGGGGTCGAATTCACCGCTCACAAGTCTCGGTACAAGGCATCCGAAAGCGGCACCGACTTTATGCGCACCCGTCGGAAAATATTTTCCGGTCAGACCTATAATACGGGCTTTAACGCCTGTTATTTCACGGGGTATTTCGAGAAAATTTACTTTTCCGTATAAACCTGTGTCAATATCATTCTTCCACGTTATCCTGAAAAGATTAACGGGGTTGACATCCCATAAGCCGACACCGCTGAGTTTAGCTTTTATGCCGCCGGGAATTAATTCTGGATTCCGCATTTGTTTGAATGTCGGAATTTTGATTCCTCTTTCTTTGCATCGTTTAGCGGTCTTAAGCCTTATTTCTTCGTTTATTTGTTTTATTATTTTCGACATTTGATATTTGATATTTTAATTTAATTTTAATCTAATTTTATTTTATCATTGATGCAATTCTTTCAACAGGATTTTTAATCCGCGACAGTACAATCATTGCCGCTATTACAAAAGGCTTGAAACTTGCCTCATGATAAGTATCTATCCTGTATTTTTCGAATACGGATGCCGATACTTCGCCTTCTTTACAGCTTACTCCCGAAATATCCGCCGGCAGGCAGTGCATATAAAGCGCTTTGCCTT
>JAPLFI010000324.1:0-776 GCA_026390755.1 Ignavibacteriota bacterium | reverse complement strand
TCGCACTGCCAGTTCCTGAACTTTGCATTATTCGCGAGGCATTCTTTTTCGAGCGCAGTTAATCCGTTTTTATCCGAATTCTTCAGCAGTTCTGTTCTTCTCTGCATCACGCCGTAAGGAGCCCATGACTTAGGATACACAACATCGGCATCCTTAAATGCTTCTTCCATCGAATTTACAATCCTGAATCCGGGCGAAGATTTTTTTACGGATTCTTCGAGTTCGGGTATAAGGTTATAACCTTCAGGATAGGCAAGTGTAACGTCCATTCCGAACCGTGTCATTAATGTAATTATTCCCTGCGGAACGGATAATGGTTTCCCGTAGCTTGGCGAATATGCCCAGGTCATAGCGAGTTTCCTGCCTTTCAGATTTTCGAATGAACCGAAGTAATCTTTCAGTTTAAGAAGGTCGGCAAGAGACTGTGTCGGATGGTCTATATCGCACTGAAGATTAATGACGCTTGGCTTCCTGTGAAGCACGCCTTTTTCGTGCCCTTCTTTTACGGCTTCGGATACTTCGCGCATATATTTATTACCTTCGCCAAGGAACATATCGTCCCTGATACCGATAACTTCGGCAAGGAATGAAATCATATTTGCAGTTTCCCGCACGGTTTCACCGTGTGAGATTTGTGATTTAACTTCATCGAGTTCTGATAATCCAAGACCCGTTGCATTTGCCGCCGAGGCAAAACTGAAACGTGTGCGCGTAGAATTATCCCGGAATATCGAAATTGCAAGTCCGGTGTCGAACATACGGAAAGAAATTTCTTT
>JAPLFI010000445.1 GCA_026390755.1 Ignavibacteriota bacterium | reverse complement strand
TTCGTAAAATCAACTTTGTTAATGCGATATATTCCGTCATCGGCAACATATAGCTTCAAATATGTTTGATTCGGAGTTATCCAGTTGTAATTCTGCGTAAATCCGCTAAGAGCAGGCATAATCAATAATATTATAAAAACTAATCTCTTCATATTTTTATTTCAGTACTTGTCCTGAATCCTATTCTCTGTGTTCCTCTGTATTCCTCTGTGTTCCTCTGTGTAACATCTCTTGTTCTTATTCTTCGTAAACTTTTAAAACTTAACACTTCTCTGTGTTAATTCGTATCCTACTGCTCTTATTCTAAAAAAAGTTCTTATCTTTTAATCTGTGTAATCTGTGGCTATTTGCTCTTCGTTCTTATCTTTAATTCGTTCTAAGTTGTGTTAATTCGTGTCAACGCTCTTATCTCAACACAACCAATTTTTGTGTTGAAGTCTCTTTTTTTGAATTTCCTTCAATAATTAATTTATATAAATAAACACCGTTAGCAATATAATCCCCGTCTTCATCCTTTCCATCCCAAAATATCTGATTATAACCAATATTTAAGGGAGATTCAATTGTCTTAATTGTTCGCCCCGCAACAGTAAAAATCTTAAGTTTTGTCACCGATGGCGGCATATTTCCTGAAAGATTAATAATAAAATGTGTTTCACCTTTCATCGGGTTAGGATAATTTGTCATTTCAAGAATTTTTAAATCGGGATTTACATTTAACAGATTGACCACTGTATCGGCGTAGTTGCCGGAATTGTCAAAAGCAATGAAATCGAACCTGTGTTCTCCGTCGGATAAAGTCGGAGTAAAAATCAATGTTGCCTGCAAAGACTTTTCGGGAAATCTTAAATCTATTAATGGGTTCTTAACTCCGTTTAAGAAATAAGGAACATATACATTATCAAGTTTAACTCTAATATTAGAAGTATCCTTAATTACAATCTTACTGTCATCTAAAAATTTAAGTATAACCTGAGGTTTTGATTGTATGTAATCACCGCTGAGAACTTTCGCACCGTCGTATGTTATATCCAAAATCGGTTTCGCTGAATCGCCCGTTACGACAAAACGTGTAATAGCCGTGTTATTATACGTATAAAATTCGTTTTGATTACTAATCAATCTTGTTTCAAAAAACACGGTTATCGTATCGAAAGGGATCTGTTGTCTTCTCAAACCTGAAGTGTTAATAACCGCTTCGGAAAACAGAGAACTGTCTTTCAAGAGAACACTGTATATTGTATCTGATTTAACTTTCCTGAGCCCAGTAGGCGAAGAAACTGACCATGTATTAACAATACCGTCAGCGGATGTATATCCGACATTCCAGTATTTAACTTTTATATTGAGTGTATCGCCTTCCTGTACGGTCGAATCACTCTTGATAAATGAATTATTATCGGCAATTAATTCCGGCGGCGGTAAATAATTAAAACGTGTTTTTTTGAAAATCGGAGATTGATTTCCGACCAGGGAATCCAACCAGAACTTTGTATAAATTTTTATACCCGGATAATTGCCGGAACTTATTGTGTCCAGATTGATAATACTATTATTTTGCAAACCGGGAAACAAAAGTACTTCCTGATTATTTCTGTTTAAACCATAAATATCTGTTTTAGAAAAGGAATTCGGGAAAATAATCTGATCCCAGTTCAATGACAAATGCTTTTTCGAAGGACCAAAAGTACTGATTACAAAAGCCGAATCGTAAAAAAACAGCGGACTCATTTCGCTAACCGCCGGCAAATATTGCGGCATATTATTATAGTTCTCAGAAATAAGCGGCGAAGGATTGGAGTTATAACTTATAAAACTCCAGCGGGAATAACTCTGTAAATTAACGGAATCAACATAATCACTTCCAAAATACTTAATTCTTGCCTTTACACTGCTATTCAAACCGAAATTTGTCACCGAAGGTATTGCTTTAAGAATTATAATTATATTATTATCGCTGAATGAGTTCAGGTATGTTAACAGAGAATCGTTTGCCTGATTGGTTG
>JAPLFI010000247.1 GCA_026390755.1 Ignavibacteriota bacterium | reverse complement strand
GTCGGTACAAATCCTGCTCCGCTGACAACCCTGACTTTAACTTCGGGCGGACAGTTTGACAGTTGCCTCTCAGGAACAGCAACGGCAAGCGCAAAAATCGCTACGGGATATAATCTATCCACAGGAACAAGCAGTTTTACAATCAGTTTCTGGCTTAATGACCCAGTAACTCCGGCGTCAACGAGGTATCTGTTCGGAGACGCGGGATTTTCATTCCGCTGTTTCGTCGGAGGTGTAGCCCCAGCAAGCGGTGCTGTTCTCAGAGGAACGGGTGTGACAGACGTGCCAATCAGAAATATTTTACCGGGACCATCCGTAGTTCATATTGTCTACGATTCGGCTTCATCAAGCGTAAAAGTATATAAGAACGGTGTACTTGATACAACCGTGGCTCAGACGCCTTTTAATTTTAATGCAGGAACAGGATTTTCTGTAGGCGGGTATACGACGTCTGCCGGATTAGAAGGATTAATGGATGAATTCAGATTTTATAAGAGGGCGTTGAATCAGGCGGAAATAACTGCGACATGGAATCAGAATCTCGGAGTAATAACGAATATTACTCCTGTTCAAACGGAAACTCCGAAGGATTACAAACTTTCACAGAATTATCCTAATCCGTTTAACCCGGCAACAAAAATCGGTTTCTCGATTCCGAAATCGGGACTGACGACTTTGAAAGTATATGATGTTCTCGGAAAAGAAATCGCGGTTCTTGTCAACGAAACGAAATCTGCGGGAAGCTACATAGTTGATTTCAACGCCTCATCACTCTCTACGGGAGTTTATTATTACAGGCTTGAAGCGAACGGATTTATTGATACAAAGAAACTGACACTCATAAAATAAATATCGGTTAGTATAGTTTATTAAAAAACCCGGAACTTAAAAAGTCCCGGGTTTTTTATTATACGGCGGATTTCGTGAAACTATTAATCATCTGATAAAATGGGAGCGAGTGCTCCCATTTTTATTTTAAGTAAATCGAAAAATTAAAAAATACTTAAAGGTTATTGCCGAATTCCCATCAATATAGAAGCAAGAAAAATACTTAATAAAGGAAAAAACGACACAATAACCCCGAGTGTATATTTTTTATATGCGAAGAATATCCGGGAGACGAAAGATATAAAAACCACGGGCGGAAACGGGACAATGGTTGAGAACAACGGAACAATGACCGGATTTGAGGTTGAATCGGGAGCATCAAACATCAAATTTATGTCCGGCAATCAGTTTACTTTTAAGCTGATATTAAAATCAGGATTTGCTGAAAACTACTTGTGAATGACGTTATAATTTATTATTTTTATATCACTTGTTATGAGTTGTTTTCCCGCAGGATGTAATATTACAGCGAGATTGGTTTTAAGATAAATACAAAAATATAATGAATTTAGAAATATTAATATCAAAACTTCAGCCTCTGGGAATTTCAGGGAGAGAAGCTGAGGTATATATTGCAATGCTGAAAAACAGCGCATTAACTGCATCGGAAATTGCAAAAATTACATCTGTTTCAATCAACAAAATTTATGAAGTCCTGCAGAATCTTATTAAGAAAAAAATGTGCACGGAGAATTATTTGAACGGGGTAAAACTATTCCGCTGTATTGAACCTAAAATAGCGTTCAAAAATATATTCTCGGTTTACGAGGAAGATCTTGCAAGAAAGAAAAATATGTACAAGGAAGTTGAAGAAAATTTACTGGATTTGTACAGCAATAAGAAAAACAGCACAAGTCCGCTGGATTATATCGAAGTAGTAAGTGACATAGGGCAGGCATCTGACAGGTTTCTGAATATTCAGGCAAATGCCGTAAAAGAGATATTGTTTTTCAGCAAACCCCCTTACACCGTAAAAAATCTCGAAGCGAATTTAGACAAAGTAGAAAGCGCATGCAATAAAAACGTAAAAGTAAAAAGCATTTATGAATCCGGTTTTGGAGAGAGTCGTGATACCATTGAAAACCTTATTAAAATTGTTGAGCTTTATCAGAATGCAGGCGAAGAAGTAAGAATTTGCAGGCAATTGCCTATAAAACTGGTTATTTTTGACGAAAGCATAACAATACTTTCGCTTCTTGATAATGTAACATTTAATTCAGAATTGACCACGATGATTGTTCATCATCCGTTATTCTCGCTATCACAAAAAACACTTTTTGAGGTATATTGGAATCAAGCTATGACTCTTGACGATTATAAAAAGGAAGAAAATATTTCGTTGTCCCGGACTTAAATAGAGTCTTAATAATAATTTTACGAAATCCGGAATAAGAATTTATACTTTCCCGCTGATTCATATATATTACTTATCATTGCATTCCAAATCCCGGTTAGAAAAAAACATTGACAGGTAAATTATTCAGCACTGCATAATATTTTACCGGTATCTTCTGTCCCAATATATTAAACCTCTTGCTCCGGGGTATATACCCTCGGGAAGAGGTTTCATTTCCTTACAAATAATCAGCAAAAGTTTAGCATTAAAAAAATACTTGCTTTATAAAATTCAAATTATTAAGTTTAACTACCTCTTAGTATGAGGTAAGCCTCGTATCAGGAGGTAAGCCTCGTATCAGGGGGTAAGCCTTGCATCAGGGAAATTACCCTATGAAAAAGAGGTTGATGGTAATAAAATACTTTAAATTTTTGATTTAAACGTAATATGAATTTAAACGACATAATTTCAAAACTTCTGCCCGGCGGGATAACCGGAAGAGAAGCGGAAGTTTACGTAACGATGCTTAAAAAAGGTGATTGATATTTCAGGAGAAGTTCCGCAACTTCATAAAAGCACAAATGGAAAACTTCCTATAATACCTGACGCTTCAGCTAAAATGGTAACGGCGTTTGATTTTGTAACGGGAAATCTAGTGAACCGGAATTATCTTCCGGCAAACAATCATAGCCTGCAAATGAGTGAGAGTTCATCTTTAAAATAAAATAATGTTCTTTTTTTATAAATTAAAAACCTTTAACTATGGAGACTTTACAGCGTTTCAAATTTTTCGTATTACTAATTTCAGTAATGCTTATTTTCGGCGGTAACTTAGCCGC
>JAPLFI010000405.1 GCA_026390755.1 Ignavibacteriota bacterium | reverse complement strand
TGATTGTTTATGACATGCTTGGAAGAGAGATTGAAACACTCGTCAGTCAAAAATTGAACGCCGGCACATATTCTGTAGATTTTAACGGCTCGAAACTCACAAGCGGAGTTTATTTCTGCCGTATGCAATCGGGAGAGTTTACGGATGTTAAAAAACTCGTTCTCTTAAAATAAATTAGAAAGGTGCCTTAAGTTTCAATATTTGTATCGCGCCTTTGTATTTGAGCGTATAGAAATGCGTAAGCATTCGCTCTTACATTTATGACTAAGGCGTTAAAAGAAAGCAACAATAAATAATAACATTATGTTTAATAAACTAAAATCTATCAGGAGTATTACAACACTGTTTTTTATTGGTACCGTATTTATTTTTCTTTTAAACGGAAACAGCACATCGGATATTCCGTTCCAATATCAGCATGAACCCAAACAGGACGCAATTACAACAACGAACACAACTGATTCTTTTAAGTGTGCGACGATGGATGTTTATTACAAAATGATCAGGGAAGACCCGGATTATGAAAGAAGACTTCGTGAACTTGAAATTTTTACTAAGAATTACATTAAGAATATAAATCCCGAGAACAGAAGTATTGTTAAAATACCTGTAGTTGTTCATGTCGTTTATAACCTTCCGGTGCAGAATATTTCCAACGCAGTTGTTCAGTCGCAGATTGATATCTTGAATTTAGATTACAGAAGATTAGATGCCGATACTGTAAATACTCCTGCGTCATTTAAGCCACTGGGCGGTGACCCACAGATAGAATTTGTGCTTGCCAAGCGTGACCCGGTGGGAAATCCGTCAATCGGAATTACAAGAACACAAACATCAGTTGTAACTTTTTATTTAGGTGATTCTATATTTTATACTGCGCTGGGCGGGCATGACATCTGGGACAGGGATAAATATCTGAATATTTGGATTTGCAATCTCAGTTTTCCCGGGGGGTTTTCTCAATTCCCCGGAGGTGACCCAGCTACCGACGGGAATGTAATGAAATATACGATATTCGGAACAATAGGAGCCGTTGTTCCCGGTTACACAAAGGGAAGAATCGCAACTCATGAAATCGGACACTGGTTTAATCTACGTCATATATGGGGCGATGCATATTGCGGAAATGATTTCGTTGATGATACGCCCACACAGCAGGCTGCGAATAGCGGGTGCCCGGGCTTCCCTCATGTCACTTGCAACAACGGACCGAACGGAGATATGTTTACAAACTATATGGATTATACATCTGATGATTGCAAAAATATTTATACAATCGGTCAGTCGGCAAGGATGAATGCCTGCTTGAACGGCGCGAGGTCAGGCTTGCTCACCTCAAACGGCGGTGTTCCGGTAAGCGGCGTTCCTATCGCGCATTTCAGGTCTGATAAAATGACGATTATTATCGGACAAAGTATAAATTTCTTTGATGAATCAGGTGGTATACCGACCGGCTGGCAGTGGACATTTGATGGCGGAGTTCCGTCAGTATCTAATCAGCAAAATCCTTCGGTTACATATACGAACGCAGGTTTATATTCTGTGAAACTGAAAGTAACAAATTCATACGGGACGGATTCTGTAAATTATGTTAATTACATTAAAGTCCTGGGTGTAAATATGTCCTCTTTTTCAATTGTTTACCCCCCGTCAAACACGTTTATCAATACTTATACAACTGATACCGCAAGGAGTGTATTCACATGGAATAAAACGTCTTCGCATCCCACAATAAGATACAAATGGAAGATACGGAAAGACGGGGGTACCGTCGATTTATCTTACAATAGTGATAATAACGGTTCTGATACACTAATAACTTTAAGAAACAGTTTTCTTGATTCTCTCGCAATAGGATTCGGTGGAAACAGCGATACCGTTTCCTGTCTTTGGAGAGTGTATTCCTACAATGGCTCGGATTCCTTATCATCACAGAATGCGAACTTTGTTTTCATCGCCAGGCGTACAGTCGGCATCAAAGTAATTTCATCATCTGTTCCCGGTGAATATAAATTGTTTCAAAATTACCCTAATCCGTTTAATCCGATAACGAAAATTAATTTTGACATAGCAAAAACGGGGTTCGTCAGTTTGGTTATTTATGATGCGCTCGGAAGGCAGGTTGAAACACTCGTTAATCAAAAAATGAATGCCGGCTCTTATATTATTGAATTCAACGCCGGCCTGACCACTGGGCAGGGCTCGAAACTCTCAAGCGGTGTTTATTTCTACCGCCTGAGCACGGATGAGTTCACGGATATAAAGAAATTCGTTCTATTGAAGTGATGCTCAGGATTCCGCTTGTCCGTTCCGGTCATAAGCCGCGGCTCCTGATAAATTCTTCGGCACCGTAGGCGCGTATTAAATAACATCCCCGTCCCATAATTTCCTCAAAAATATCCGCCATGGAAAAATTTCAATATTATCGGATACGCGCGGTATTGATTCGTTGCATACTACAAATGCTTTTTCCGGCTTATATTCTTCTCTGAATTTTTTTATTGCTTTTAAATCTGAATTATCAACAAGACTTGTTCCTTTGACCTCAATCGCAACCTGACCTCCGTTTAAAATAAAATCTACTTCCAAACCGGATTTTGTCCGCCAGAAATTTATTTGATAATCTGATTCTCTGTATGACCTGTGCGCGAGTAATTCCATCAGTATAAAGTGTTCGAATGCCTTCCCGAACTGCTCACCCCTTTCTTCTTTTATTTCTCTGTGCACTATAGCGCCGGCAACCCCGGCATCAAAAAGATAAAACTTAGGAGCCTTATTTATTACCTGCCTTTCCTGTCTTCTTTTGAAAGGCTCCAGCATCGTTCCGATAAGTGTGTCCGATAGAATCTGATAATATTCCCGGACGGTTTTTGAATCTACTCCGCATTCTCTTGCTATATTTGAATAATTAATAAGCTCGCCGTGTGAGTATGCCATTGAATCAAAAAATCTGGAAAAGGCAGGGATATTCCTGGTAAGACCTTCTTCAAACACTTCCTGTTTAAGATAATCCTCTATGTATGCCTTGATTGTCTTTTTATAATTATCCTGAATGTAATGAGACGGAATAAATCCATGATTTAATCCTCGCAATAAATTAAAATTATCCAGTTCTTCAGTAACAAAGGGGAACATTTCAAATCGCCACGCTCTCCCGCCAAGGAAATTTGCTTTTCCGCGTTTAAGTTTTCTTGCGCTTGAACCGCATAAAATAAATCTTATTCCTTTGTTTTCAATAAGCCAGTGAACTTCGTCAAGCAACTGTGGTACCTTTTGAATTTCATCAATAATAACAGGGTGATTTAATTTTCCCTTCTCCACAGCAAGCAGCTGCTCCCTTAATAGATACGGTTTGTTAATAAAAGATATATACTCATCTGTCTTTAATAAATCATAATAAATGCTCTCCGGAAAAAACTGTTTTAGATATACCGTTTTACCCGTTTTTCTTGCACCCCATAAAAAAGCCGACTGTTCTCTTGGTAAGCGTATGTTTAATAACCGCTTATATGTTTTCATAAAATTATTAATTCCGAAATAGCTGTCTAATCTCGGAGTATATTCCGAATTGGTTGTCTATTTTCGTAACAGTATTTAATCCGCGATTAAGATGCAAGTGTAAAATCATTGCTCCGCCGGTGTAATGCTCTTTTCTTTCATGACTTATTGCAGGGAGATAATTATATCCGGGTTTGAATTAAACAATATTGAGTAAATGTTTTGTGATAAGATCATGTAAATTACAGACACGAATATTTACATCCGTAACGTAATCATCTGAATTCGGGGTTATAACAAAACTTGATTTTACTTTTAAATCAGCAATAGATTTTTTCAGACCAGAAATATCTTTCGGATTTGGTGAATATTTTATTTCAGCGAGTGCTGTGGGAATATTGGATTTAACAAAAACAATATCGGCTTCGGTACCTTTATGTGTTCTGTAATAGTACAAAGAAATATCTTCATTTTTTAACTGGTCTATTTGTTCTATAGCATAACCTTCCCATGAACTGCCTATCATCACATTTCCCTGTAAACTTTTAAAATCTTTAATTCCGCCTAACCGGTGAAGCATTCCGCTGTCTCTTATATAGATTTTCGGCGATTTAACAAGGCTTTTACCTATATTTACATAAAGCGGCTGAAATTGTCTGAGTATAAATGCGGATTCCAGAAAATCAAGATAATTTTTTATTGTAGGCACGGATAATCCGAGTGCGCTTGCGAAATCGCTCATATTTAAAATCTTTCCGTTATAATGGCTGAGCATCGAAAGTAATTTTCTCGAAACCGAATTACTAATTCTAAGACCCATATTTCTGAAATCCTTTTCGATATAAGTCCGTATAAAATTGTTCAGCCAGATATTTGAGTCTTTATTATTTTTGGAAAGAAAACTATCAGGAAAACCACCCCGAAACCAATGTGTATATAATACACCGGACTTGAAAATTTCAATCAGATTAAAAGGGTTAAGTTCAAAATATGCTATTCTGCCCGCAAGAGACTCCGAACTTCCTTTGATAAGGTTTGGCGAAGCCGAGCCAAGAAGAAGGAATCTGCCTGAAACTCTTTTTTTATCTATCAGGGAGCGTAGAATAGGAAATAGTTCAGGCATATTTTGAATTTCGTCTAAAACAACGAGTCTGTCAGAATTATCTTCAAGAAATAAAGTAGGATTCTGAAGCTTCAATAAATCATCAGGATTTTCGAGATCTAAATAAACCGTTTGCTTTTTGATATTTCCTGCAATAATTTTCGCAAGAGTAGTTTTCCCGGATTGTCTTGGTCCGATTATCCCGACCGCAGGAAACTTTCTGATTAAACTAATGACTTTGGATTCTGCAATTCTTTTTATCATTGGTAAATATATAGAAATTGGTGAAAATTTAAAATCCAATTTTAAATTTTCACCAACACAGACATAAATCAGGCCTGCTTTACAGCGCAATACATAGACACGACCGGCGAGCTGAAAAGGAAAGAAATAAAGATGTTGTAAACCACGTTTTGGCACAGGTCATTATTATCAAATATGCGTTTGTTTGTAATAATAATTTTACAAAAAAGAGAATCAGTTAAAGTTTTCGGGTGGAAAGATTGCTCAAAAGTTATAATGGCTGAGCATCGCAGGTAATTTTCTTTTCACCGAATTACTAAATTGTGAAAATTTAAAATCCTACTCTGCAATAACAAGTGATATCAACTGATAACAGCTGATATCGGTTTTAATGTAAACTAAGGCAGAAGTTTTTACCGTATTAAGACCATTTTTTTCGTTTCGGAAAAATTATCCGTACGGAGCGTATATAAATATATACCGCTCGATAATTCTTTTGCGTCAAATCTCACTTCGTAAGTCCCCGGCTGTAATGATTCGTTAACAAGCGTAATTATCTCGCGCCCGAGCAGATCAAATATCTTCAGGTCAACCAAGCCGCCTTTAACAATCTGAAATTTCACGTTTGTCATTGAATTAAACGGATTCGGATAATTCTGTTTTAACGCAAACTTATCCGGGATTGTTGAGCTCAGATTGTTAATTCCCAAAAGAAAAGCATACTCCATAAATATGCACGAATTCAGCGCACACACGGCAAATAATTTCCTGTCCGAAGTCAAATACGAGCCGTATATATCATCTATCGAAGAAAGC
>JAPLFI010000594.1 GCA_026390755.1 Ignavibacteriota bacterium | reverse complement strand
CCCACCATCAGATTTGCAAGTTTTGGATTAAGATTATGAGTTACTGCCATCACAGACCCCATCACCATCGGCGCCATAGCGGATTCGATTATGCTTACCTGAACATTAAGTCCCCTGCCTCCGGAAACAATTGCGTATAAAACGTAAATAATCGCAGGGGCAATAATAAGTTTCAGAACTAACCCTATTGATAAATCCCGTAAGCTGATTTCCTTAAAACTAAACTTAAGTTGTATACCGACAGATATCAGCGCGAGAAGATAAATAGGCGTTCCGAGTTTCTCAAGGACATCCTTTGTTACCGAAGTATGTACAAATCCCGTGTAATTAAGTAAGGCTCCTATCATAAAAGCTATAAAAGGCGGATATATCAGTATATCCTTAACGATTTTCCTTGAGGAATATTTCCCTGACGAGAATAAAGAAGCAACGATAACTCCGCCTGTTGCGAGGACTGTAAAACTTCCTGCCTGGTCAACAATAACTCCGACCTTTAACCCCTCTTCTCCGAACAGCGCCATTAAAATCGGAAAACCGACAAACGAAGAATTACATAAACCCGCCGTAAGTATAAGCGCACCGGTTGTAGCTTTATTCCATTTGAAAACCTTCGCAAGCATCAGCAGTATTCCCGTCACGGCAAAGAAAACAATCCACATTGAAACGAGCGGATATACTATTTCACCGGTGATTTTAATCTGCGGAACATATAAAAGCGCGAGAGCAGGAAGTGAAATATTTATAATAATATCATTGAGAATCTTGTGAGAATTCGCAGGAAGGCTTTTCAGCCTGCCGATAAGTATGCCCGCACCGAGGCAAACGAATATTAATATAAAATTAGCCAAATCTGAACTTGCAATTTCATCAATGTAATCTCAATATTAAAGTCAATTTTCGTTCTTCGCTTTTTTTTCTGTGATACTCTGTGTCAGCCGCTCTGTATTTTAACTCACACCCTGTAATTATCCGCTCGCCAGTTCTTTATAGCTTTCTTTATATCATCTTCTTTTATTCCCGTTTCAGCGGCTTTCTTTGCAAGCTCAGGGAATTCTTCATCCGAAGCAAACCTAAGCCCGATTATCTGGCGTATCGTAATCCTCGCGTCAAGCGGCTTATCTGTCAGTAAATAGTGACGGAAATTTTCTTCTGCGCGTATAGCCCTGTCCTGCGCCTTTAGCGCAAATAACCTCGCGAAGAAAAATATCTGCAAAAGTACAAACGATACAAGAAATAAAAACAGTCCCGGTTTAAGCGAAGCATGCTCTGATGCGGCTGAAATCGTATAGTAAACCGAGGAAATCAACAGCAATCCGATAATTCCAAAAGTAACGAAATGATACATTTTTACAATTCTGCGGTGGTTGGAGTAGTTTTGTTCATTCATAATGTTTTTTTGTAATATGAGTTTTTAAAATATGAAATCATAAAAAAGCTAAATAAGTTCACTCAGAAGAAACTAATCAAAAGCCGAATATTAAGATAAGTGACAATAATACCTATAATAAGCAGTAAAATCAACGTTGGTTTTTTATTAACAAACTTGCCCATAACTTTCTTCGAAGATGTGAGGTAAATCTGAAGAAAGATGGTAATCGGTAACTGCATACTTAATATCATCTGAGAAATTATCAATCCATGAAAAGGATTCTTAATCAGATATATTATTACAACTCCGAACAAGAGTGAAATTCCGACACCAACTTTTGAGTGTTTATCTTTAATGTCATAAGGCTCTCCGAATATACCAGCAAAAATACTTCCTCCTGCCATACCCGAAGTAATTGTTGAGGCAATCCCTGAAAATAAAAGCGCGACTGCGAATATAAGCCCGGCATTACTGCCTAACAGCGGCGCAAGCAGTGATTTTGCCTGAGGAAGTTCAGTGACTGCGATATTACTCTTAAAAAAAGTAGCGGCGGCGAGAATTATCATTGCGCTGTTTATCGCCCAGCCGATTAACATAGAAAAAAGAGTATCAAAGAATTCGTAATCCATCTGCTTCTTAATCACTTTTTCATCCTGCAGGTTCCATTGCCTGCTTTGAATAATTTCAGAATGAAGAAATAAATTATGAGGCATCACTACAGCTCCGAGTACACTCATAATTACTATTATCGAACCCTCCGGTATGCTAGGCGTAACCCACCCCTGCGCCGCGGCAACCCAGTTAGTATCAACTAACAGGAGTTCATATAGAAACGAAAAACCTATAACAGAAACAAATGCTATTATCCACTTCTCTATCTTCCGGTATGAATTTGTAAGGAGCATAATGGAAACAACTGCCCAGACAATCAATGTTCCGACTGTAATCGGAATGGAAAAAATCATATTCAAAGCTATTGCTCCGCCGAGTATTTCGGCAAGGGAGGTTGAAACCGATGCCATCATCGCCGAAAGAAGTATTGTCCTCGATACAATTTTACCCGTATGCAATGTTGCCGCTTCGGAAAGACACAATCCCGATGCTATTCCGAGATGCGCCACGTTATGCTGAAGTACTATAAGCATTATAGTTGAAAGTGTAACCATCCACAGCAATTCATATCCAGAGATGGAGCCGGCGGCAATATTGGACGCCCAGTTTCCTGGGTCAATAAAACCGACCGTTACAAGCAGTCCCGGTCCGATATACTTCAAAAAATTAAGTGCCTCGGGACGCGGCTTGTAATCTTTGTTCTTTAAATCTTTTATGTAATCAAATAATCTCAATGTTAATTAT
>JAPLFI010000263.1 GCA_026390755.1 Ignavibacteriota bacterium | reverse complement strand
ATGTTAAGTGTTAAGTGATAAATGTTAAATGTTAAGTGTTAAATGTTAAATGTTAAAACTTACGTTTCTCTATGTTCTCAAAGAACTTATTTGTGTCTCCGTTGTTTTATTGTTCTTTCTCTCTTATTCAAAAACTTGTCCTGAATTAATTTTAAAAAAGTTTTTTCTTTAATTCGTGTAATTCGAGATAGTTCGTGTTAATTCGTGTCCAAATCTTTTCTTGCTGAGTAGTTACGAGGATTTCCGGCTCAGATATTAAAAATAAACGCTGATTAATCCTTCATTAATTTTGTTACAAGTTTTGGAGTTCCGACTGTAGCTTTTTCGACCTGGAATTCAATATTTTTATGAACACTGAATACTTCCGGCTTGGCAGGGTCTATTATATATTTAGGGACATTATGAGACGCGTACTCAAGCAGTCCGGCCGCAGGATAAACAACGAGTGAAGTTCCCACTACGATAAATATATCCGCCTCAGCAGTAATCTGCGCGGCATCTGCCATAAGCGGAACAGGCTCTCCGAACCAGACTATATGGGGACGCAGCTGTCCACCCTTCTCGCATTTATCGCCGATATTGATATCACTGTATCCGATTTCATAAATATTATAAGGCGGTGCAGTACTGCGGGATTTTGTTAACTCTCCGTGTATATGCACCACATTAGTTGACCCTGCGCGTTCATGAAGGTCATCAACATTCTGAGTAATAATTATAACCTCATATTTTTTTTCAAGTTCCGCAAGCGCATAATGAGCCGCATTAGGCATAACATCCTTTAGCTGGCGGCGGCGCATATTATAAAATTTCAGTACCTGCTCTTTATCTTTCGCCCAGCCCAGAGGTGAAGCTACCTCATAGACATCATAACCTTCCCATAAACCTCCGGCATCGCGGAACGTGGAGATTCCGCTTTCGGCGCTTATTCCGGCACCTGTTAAAACAACAATTTTTTTACGCGGCATTGATCTTCACATTAAATGCTGTCCATAACTTTTTTTATCTTTTCCGTCAGATTAACGGCAAGCTCTTTTAGTTTCGGATTATCCGATACCATGGCTATTAAAGAGGGGTTAAAAAAAGAGATTTTGACACTCCCTGCATTTTCATGAACGACAACGTTGCATGGCATTAAAAGTCCGACAGATTCTTCCGCTTTAAGTGCCTCGTAAGCAAAAGGCGGATTGCAGGCGCCGAGTATTATGTAGCGGTCAAAATCAACGTTAAGTTTCTTTTTAAGTGTTTCTTTAACGTCTATTACAGTCAGAACACCGAAGCCTTCTTTCTTAAGCTCTTCGGTTGCCTTATCAATTGCCTCTTCATAAGAAAGTGCAACTGTTTTCGTGAAACCATATTCCATATCAGTGTTTTTTATTTATTCAAATATAATTTTATTGTTTACTATTTAAAAGACTGATCCTGAAATATTCCTGAAATAAATTCAGGACAGGATTCAGGACAGGATTTAGACTTAAAACAGAGTTCTTATCTCTTATTCTAAAAAGTTCTTTCTTTAATTCGTGTAATTCGAACTAATTCGTGTTAATTCGTGTAATAGTTCTTCCTAACTTTCAGTTTTACGGTAACGCCATACGGCAAGCGACATCATTACCGATGCATAAACTATGAAGAAGTAAAGCGTAGGCAGTACATCTTTAAAGCCGGAGCCTTTCAGCATAATCATACGCATGGCACGGTTGAACTGAGCCACAGGATTGAAATACGCGATTGCCTGAGCCCATGCTGGCATACTCTCAACGGGTGTAAATATACCGCCCATCAGAATAAAAAGAACGAGAAAAAACCATGCGATAAACATTGCCTGCTGTTGTGTGTTTGTAAGCGTTGAAATCAAAAGCCCCATACCGAGTACTACAAACATATAAACCGAAGCAAGCATAAAGATAATCAGCGGACTGCCGAGCATTGGTATTTTAAAAACTATTATACCGATCAGTAAGCCGAATGCAAGTTCGCCGATTCCGATAAACCAGAACGGCATCAACTTTCCCGTGATAAACTGATATTTTTTAATCGGTGAGACGTTCAGCTGTTCTATGGTGCCAATTTCTTTTTCCTTTACAACGTTCATTCCCGACAGAAATGTGCCAATCATGGTAACAAGCACAACAAGAATTCCCGGCACCATATAAGTTATGTAATCAAGTTCGGAATTATACCAGTTTGAATAATCTATGTTTATCATCGGCACCGGCTCTGGCATTACTGATGACTCGACTGCCATATCAATGTTGAGATCACGTGTAATGTTTAAAGCATAGTTGTTTATAATTCCCGCGGCAGAGCCGTCTTCGGCATTGATAACAAGCTGAACCCCCGATAATCCTTGTGAGCGAAAGTTCTTTTCAAAATCTTTTGGTATATGAATAATTAGTTTCGCCTGATTCTTCTTAAAACTTTCTTCTGAATTTTCTACGGAAAAAGATACATCGTTCAGAACGAAATAATTGGATGCAGTAAACTTTGATATTAATTCCCGCGAGAAATGCGACTGGTCGTAATCAACAATGTTGAATTTAATATTTTTAATTTCATAAGTAGCGGCGTTTGAAAGAACAAGAAGCTGTAAAACGGGCATGAAGAAAATCAAAGGAATCATTGACTTATTCCTGAATATTTGTAGAAACTCTTTTTTAAGTATTATGTAAATTATTCTCACTGGGCTTTTTTTTATTCAAGTCTGATTTTAAATTTCTTAATGCTTAACAAAACAAAGAACAGAGTCATACCGGCAAGCACCGCTGTCTCGGTAACGATGTATGAGAACGAAACGCCTTTGAGCATAATGCCCCTCACGATTATGATAAACCACTTCGCGGGAATTATGTTGCTTATTACCTGCAAAGGCAGGGGCATATTTTCAACCGGAAAAATGTAACCCGAGAGTATGATTGCCGGAAGCATCAACGCCGATATAGAAATCATCAGCGCGGTTTGCTGATTGTTGCTGATTGTTGAAATCAAAATGCCGAGTGATAGAGAAGTCAGCAGGAATAAAACACTTTCAAGAATTAGCAGAATAATACTTCCTGTTATCGGGACAAGAAAAACATTTTTTGCGAGAATGATTATGATGATATAGTTAATCAGTGAAATAAAGAAATACGGGACAACTTTGCCGACTATTATCTGCAAAGGGTTCAGCGGAGACACGAGTAGAATTTCCATAGTACCGAGTTCTTTTTCTTTTGCGATGGAGATTGAAGTCATCATTGCAGAGACTAAAAGAAGTATAACTGCCATCAGCCCGGGCACAAACATAAAGACGCTTTTCAGGTTTGGGTTGAACAGCATTTTTATATCAGTGTTAATAATCGGGGGCAATGTTTTCCCTTTTAATAAATCTTTTTGATAATCGAGAATGATGGAAGATGTGTATCCGATAAGCATATTCGCAAGGTTAGGGTCGGATGCATCGGCAATGATTTGAATGTTGGCGAGCTTTGACTTCTCAAGGTTTTTGCCGAATTCCGGTTCAAAGATAATTACTTCTTTTATGATTCCTTCTTTGAAAGCCGGCTCAATGTCTCTCGTAGAGCTCAGGTTTTTATAAAGCAGGAAGTATCCCGAGGAAAGTATTTTATTGCTGATTTCCTGTGTAGTGTTGTCTTTTGAAAAGTCAAGAATTGCAATCTTAGCATCCTTGATTTCATTTGTAATGGCAAAACCAAACAGCAGGATTTGCGCAATGGGCATACCGAAGAGGATTAGCAGTGTCCGGTAATCCCTGAGAATATGTTTAAACTCTTTTGAAACAAAAGCAAGGAATCTTTTCATTTACCTGCCCCTCGCAATCTTCACAAACACTTCGTGCATGTTTCCTGCGTTATATTCTTTTTTTAAATTATAGGGTGTGTCAAGCGAAGCGATTCGTCCGTCAACCATCATCGAAACTCTGTTGCAGTATTCGGCTTCGTCCATGTAATGAGTTGTAACAAAAACTGTGACGCCGTTATGCGATGCTTCGTAAATCATATCCCAGAACTGCCTGCGTGTAATCGGGTCAACGCCGCCTGTTGGTTCATCAAGGAAAACTATCTTCGGCTCGTGAATAATTGCGACTGAGAAAGCAAGTTTCTGCTTCCAGCCCAGAGGCAGGGAGACAAGAAGTTTACCGGTGTGCATCTCCGGTATTTTTAAAAGGTCTAAAAGATATTCCGTCTTCTCCTTTAACTTTGATTTCGAAAGACCATAAATGCCTCCATAAAAATTTATATTTTCTGTAATAGTAAGGTCGTCGTACAAAGAAAACTTCTGACTCATATAACCGATATTCTTTTTAATCTGTTCAGTTTGCTTATAGACGTCAAATCCCGCTACGGTTGCCTTTCCCGATGTGGGGATGGAAAGCCCGCACAGCATTCTCATTGCAGTAGTCTTGCCAGCACCGTTAGCGCCGAGGAATCCGAATATCTCACCGGGCTTAACGGAAAAAGAAATTGCATCAACGGCAGTGAAATGCCCGAACTTCTTAGTAAGGTTTTCCGATTCTATTATAAAATTGTTCTGCATTTCATTTACTCATTAAATCCATAAAGCAATCTTCAATGTTTGGTTCAATTTCTTCAATCAGTATATTTTTATGTTCTTTGGATTTTAAATAATTCAGTATATCATCTTTTGTAACATCCGTCCTTGAATCGCTGTAGTGAAGGGAATCACCGAAAGAAAATACCGAATTTGAGTTTTTATAATCACGAAGGTCTTTAAGCAGTATAAACATTATGTCAGACTTCACCGCAAAAAGTTTTCCTGGATAGCGTGCGATAATATTTTTAAGATAATTCGTTTCGAGTATTTTACCTCTTTGCATTAGCGCTATCCGGTCGCATTTGTTCGCTTCGTCCATATAAGGAGTTGACACAACAATTGTTATGCCTTCATTCTTCAGATACCCAAGCATATCCCAGAATTCATTGCGGGAGACGGGATCAACCCCGGTCGTAGGTTCATCGAGGAAAAGTATTTTAGGTTTATGAATAAGTGCACAGCAGAGAGCAAGCTTCTGCTTCATACCGCCGGAAAGCTTTCCCGCTTTTCTTTTCCTGAAAGGTTCAAGCAGGACATATATATCTTTTATAAGATTATAATTCTCCTGAATCGTAGTACCAAAAACCGAAGCAAAGAAATTAAGGTTTTCTTCGACGGTTAAATCCTGATAAAGTGAGAATCTGCCCGGCATATAGCCGACTAACGAACGTATTTTCTTGAATTCCTTAACGATATCAAAACCTTCAACGGTTGCTTTTCCTTTGTCGGGAATTAGCAGACTAGTAAGCATTCTGAACAAAGTGGTTTTACCCGCACCATCGGGACCGATAAAGCCAAAGATTTCACCAGTATCAATATTCAGGGAAATATCATCAACTGCGGAAACATCACCGTAGGACTTTGATAAATTTTCTATTATAACAGAACTCATCATTTAAATATAATCTCACCCGGCATACCGATTTTCAAAGACCCGTCATTCTTCACTTTAACTTTTACGGCATATACGAGATTAACGCGTTCTTCCTTCGTTTGAATAATTTTAGGAGTAAACTCCGCTTTATCGGAAATCCAGCTGATTACACCTTCTAAGGAGCGAAAATCATTTGCGCCGTTATCAATCAACACCTTTACCTTTTGTCCGAGTTTTATCTCCGGCAATTGCGCTCCGCTTATATAAACACGTAATTCCATTTCCGAAAGATCTGCAATTTTATAAAGGGGTTTACCGAACGTTACCACTTCTGATGTCTCCGCAAGTTTCAGAACAACCGTTCCCGAAACGGGATTTACAATATTGCTTTTTGATATCTGGTCAATTATCTGATCTGCCTGAGCATCATATCCTTTCATTTCCTGTCGTGTTGTTTCATCCTGCGATTTTACGGAGGCAATCTGTCTGTTAATAACGTCAATTACTCCGTTAATATCATCAAGCTGTTTACCCGTCGCGGCATCGTCTTTAATAAGCCGTTCAATCCGCGCTTTTTCCCTGAGGTTAACACGCTTTTGCTCTTCAAGCACGGCAACCTGCGTACTGATGCTTTTAAACTTAGTACCGACGGTTTTCTTTTGCTCGGCAATCTGAAGTTTTTTGAGGTGAAGCTGAACGGTATCTATACAACCGACAATAGCGTCCTGTTCAAGTTTCTGACCTTCTTCTACATTAAACTGAAGAATTTTACCGCTTGCTTCGGCGGAAACAATTGTCTCAACTGCTTCAAAATTTCCATAAGCATCCGAGCGATTATCTTTTTTGGTACACGAAGCTATGAACACTGATATTGCCAATAACGGAATAATAATATTTTTCATAATTTTAATAAGAACCTTTAGTTGTCAGAAAATTTACTTTCGCCTGTATCAGTTGAAGGCGGTGAGTTTCGAGTAATAATTGCGACTGATATTTGTTATTAAGTTCTGTAAGGTAAACAGTTGACGTTATCGTGCCGTTTTGAAGCTGTGAATAAGTACTGCTTACAATTTTTTCACGAAGAGAGATAATCTCTTCATCCTTCGAGAGCAGGTCCTGAAATTTAAGAATATCGGATTTGTATTTTTCAAGAGAAACACGGAGATTCTTATCAAATGTTTCCTGCTGAGTTGAAATTATTTTTTTATTAATGTCATATATCTGTTTTTCGTTGTTATTTTGATTCCAGTTTATGGGATTCCATGAAACGCTTAATCCGACAGTATAGAACGGTTCAAAAGAATTATCAAGAAAATTCAATCCGGGTCTGCCGAAGCCCGCCTGACCGATGAAACTGAACTTCGGAATTGATTTTGTTGAAACAACGTCTTTATATGAATCAAATTGTGATTGCTGAACGCTGTATAACCGATGCTCGGGGCGATCGCCGGGGACAAGGTCAAGATTATTTAAATCAGGCGACGGGACAGCGAGGGTAATATTTTCGGACAACTGAACACCTATTAATTCAGACAGCATTTTCAGCGAAGCAGTGCGGTCAGCGTCAATACTGCGGATTTCCTGCTCGATTTGCAAAAGCTGTGCCTGAAGAATATACAGATTGCTCGGCGTTATAACCTCATTTTTAACGCGTGATTCAAGTTCTTT
>JAPLFI010000060.1 GCA_026390755.1 Ignavibacteriota bacterium | reverse complement strand
GCACTTCTTCCAGCGAAGTAATCATAGGAAGCATGACTCTGATATTCTTTTTAACCGAGGATATAAGCATTGCGCGGAGCTGGTCTTTAAACTCCGGCAAACGGTCGAGCGATACACGAATACCGCGCCAGCCAAGATAAGGATTGGTTTCTTTATGTCCGTCATCAAATATTTTATCTCCGCCGAGGTCAAATGTGCGTATAGTCAGAGTTTTCGGAAAAGTAATATTCGCGATGTGTGTATATTCTTCAATTTGTTCCGCCTGCGAGGGAAAGCCGCCTTTATCCATATAAAGATGCTCGGTACGGTAGAGTCCGATGCCGCAGTGCCCGCAGTTATAAACAAAATCAACTTCTTCTATAAACTCTATATTCGATGTGATATCAAGTTTTTTCCCGTCAAGTGTCCGGCACGGAAGGTCTATAATCTCGTACAGCAGGCTTTCGTGGTGCTTAAACTCCTCCTGCTTCCGTGTATATTCCGCAATTGTTATTTCATTAGGATTAACTATAACCGTTCCGTCGAAGCCGTCAATGATAACCATGTCGCCCGTTGTAATGTTTTTTGAAATCATTTTCATGCCGACGACTGCCGGAACGCGGAGAGCGCGGGATATGATTGCCGCGTGAGATGTGACTCCGCCTGTATCTGTGGCATAGCCCTGAACCTTCCTCCGGCTGAAAAGAATCGTATCGGCGGGTGAGAGTTCATGCGCGAAAATAACGGCATTTTCCTCTACCTTCGATACAAGTTTTTCTCGCCGCATATTGCGGAGGACGCGGTTCTTAACGTCCATGATGTCTGTATAGCGCTCCTTAAGGTAGTCATTTTTTGCCTTCAGGAAAACTGACCCCAGCTTGTCAATTTCCTCACTGAAGACGTAACCCGCTGAGCGGAGCCCCCCGGATACGCGCTTTATAACACCGTCTAAAAAAATATTATCTTTAAGGATTTCTATCTGAGCTTCGAATATCTTTGAATTTTTCTCGCCTATTCGCTCGAGGGAAATAGTAAAAATCTTATTCAGTTCTTTCAGTGATATTTCTATCGCTTTTTTTATTTCTTCAATTTCTTTCTCAACTTCTTCTTCGCGGATATGCTGTGCGCTTACATTAACCTGCCGCCTCGCGTATAAATACGCGCGTCCGATTGAAATTCCCTGTGAAGCGGGAATGCCTTTATATGTTTTTTCTCTTAGCAAATAAAACTTTAAAATAACCTTTTTTGGGGCGGTAATTATTATAAAATCAAAATTTATTAGCAAAAAGTCAAACTATTTCACGTTCTTATGATTCTTCCCCCGGCTCGTCATACGAGGTATCATTTACTCCGTTTTTGAGGTTTCTGATCTTCTTCTGTAGTTCTATAATTCGGTTACCCATTTCATGGTCGCCTTTAATTTCTTCAATCAGATTTTCAAGACGACTGATTTTAAACTGCTTAATAACGTCTTTCGCGATTCGATTATAGTTCAACATTCCTTTTTCGCTTGAAGCAAGTATGCTGTGAGTTTGCAGTGTGTCGGATTTGCTTATTTCATATTTCGGCGCTGATAAACTGCCGAGAAGTTCTTTCGCTGCTGTGTCATTTATATTCTCCATAATGCGCGCCGTGTCTATTCTGCCTTCGTTTGCGATTTCATCAAGCATGGCTTCGGCGAGTATCAGCACTGCCGGACTGGTTATATAGTCAATGTGAATATTTTCAGCCAGATACTGTGTCGCTTCGTATCCGCCGTTAATAAAAACATCAAGCATATCTCTTTCGGCGGCAGAAAATTTCACGGCTGTGGTTTTTTTGTGTGTCGCAGACAGGGGTCTTTTTGACGCAGGAATTACAACGGAAGTTTTAGGAAAACTCTCTTTTTTATATTGTCTGTTCGCCGCGGTAAAAGCATCCCGCAAATCCGATTCATAGAGCTTATACATCTGCGCAATTTCCTTAACATAGAACACCGCTTTAAGTTTGTCCGGTATGCGCACTATATAACTGATGATTTCTTTCACAAAGTCCGCTTTTTCTTCTGCCGTGGAGAGTTTATTTTCTTTTTCGTAAAGCCCGCTGATAAAGCGTATGATGGATTGTTTCCGGCTGAGATACATATCGAAATCCTTTTTCCCTTTAGCCCGTATGAAAGAATCCGGGTCATCTCCTTCGGGCAGTGTAACAACGTGCAGGTCAAGCCCGCCTTCGAGTAAAAGCTCTGTTCCGCGTTTAGCGGCTTTAATGCCCGCTATATCGGCATCGTAAATAATCACAACACTTTTTGTGTATCTTTTTATTAACTGAACCTGCTCTTCCGTAAGTGCTGTTCCGCTTGAGGCGACTACGTTCGTAACTCCTGCAAGAAAAAGCGAAATCAAATCCATATATCCTTCAACGAGTATAACATAATCATTCGCCCGTATGCTGTCTTTCGAAAAGTTAAGTCCGTACAGGATTTTGCTTTTATTGTAAATCCGTGTTTCGGGAGAGTTGATATATTTCCCGCCAAGGTCATCTTCATGCATTTTCCGTCCGCCGAAACCGACTACCTTATCGTTCTCGTTAAAGATGGGAAACATAAGCCGTCCGCGGAAACGGTCGTACCAGCGCGCGTTGTCTTCCTCTTTTTTTATTATCAGTCCCGCTTTTTCGAGGTCTTCGGGACTGAAGGATTCCTCTTCCGCAAAATGACTGAAAAGCGAGCTCCATGTATTAAGCGAGTATCCGATGCCGAATTTCTTAACGGCATCTTTATCTATTCCGCGCTTCTTTAAATAGCCCCACACAAAATCTTTTTCCGTGCCCGTAAGTTTATTAAGATTATCGTAGAAAATTCTTGCGGCGGCACGGTTGATTTCAAACTGAACTGACATCTCGCTTGAAAGGTCCGGCTTTCCCGAGAAACTGCCCATGTCTATTCCCGCGCGTACAGCGAGCTTCTGCGCGGCTTCCATAAACGGAATTTTTTCATACTCCTGAACAAACGTAAAAACGTTACCGCTCGCACCGCAGGAGAAACAATGATAGACTTGTTTCTGAGGTGATATGTGCAAAGACGGATTTCTGTCCGGGTGGAACGGGCAGAGCGCAATAAAACTTTTTGATCTGCGTTTTACGTTTGTGTAAGACGATATTACGTCAATAATATCATTTGCCTGCGCAATTTCGTCGAATTTTTCCTGTGGTATTCTCATATTAGACAAAATAAAAATATTTTACCTCTTTTTAACTATTAAAAAATATAAAATTGTTTTAATATCATATAAAAGGTAAGTTAAAACAAACTCGAATTACTGAAAATTAAACCGTTTTCTGTATGAGCAGATTGCAAAATATCATTCCATTTCAGTTTATCAAGACCGGCGGCGCCGAAGCCATGAGTGTTTACATACAGAAAATCAGCGCCGCGGAAGCATTTCCGGTTATTGACCTCGAGGATGCATATCTTATTCCGTTCAACAAAGAGGAAACCAGAAAACATAAGGAGCGGGCGAGGAATATTACAACTATGTCTTTCCGTGAAATTGACGCATCTTCTGCCAAGGCGGAGTTATGCATACGTGTCAACGCTTATGGCGGAACAGAGTTTATGCATGATATCGAAATGCTCGCCGCACTGCCGGTTAAAGTGAAGTGGAATTCAGTGTTTTTACCGAAAGCGGAATCGTTATCGGAAATAGAGAAATGCGGGAGGGAACTGAAACAAAAAGAAATCCTGTTTTCTGAAATAATTCCCGTAATCGAAACCGCAGAAGGACTTAAAAACCTCGCGGAAATTCTTTCGCGGGGAAGAACGGAGCAGTTTAATAAGATTGCCTTCGGGCATTGCGACTATAATCTTGATATCGTTCGTTTTCCTTTCGCTCATCACGATTCTCCGGTTTACTGGAAAACAGCAGAGCGGATAATCGAAGCGGCGTATGAAAAAGAGTTTACTTACATTAATTCGCCGGTACTCGAATTAAACAATGACGATTTAATGTCGGCTGTAATCGAAAGGCTCGGAGATTTATGCCGTGAGGAGTTCGGGCAGATAACTATTACTTCGCGGCAGTCTGCGCTCTGCTCTCAGACAAGCGGCGTCAGCTCAGACATAGACGTGACCGGCAGTGAAAGATTTTCATCCGCCGCAGAATATGCCGAATGGATAATCCGCGAATACGAAAAGAATATAATTCCCGGGAAAAGTTTTGCCGTTACGGACGGGAAAATCCTTGTTTCCCCGCATGAGTATATCTCGGCAGTGAATTATATGAAAGATATACATAATTAATTTTAACCTGTTAATATTTAATTGTTAAACTTCTCAAACTTATGAAAATAAACGAAAGCTGGAAAGAGTTCTTTGACGAAAAACACGCATTTCCGCAATTTATTCTCACTGTTATATTTCTTTCTGCGGT
>JAPLFI010000223.1 GCA_026390755.1 Ignavibacteriota bacterium | reverse complement strand
TAAAAGCATATCCGCAATAAGAAGAACAATAATGCCCGCCGCAGTCTGCAGTAATCCCTTTGAGCCGACGGTTATAATCTGATGGAAATTCAAGGCGAACCCTATGAGTACTATTGCGGATTCAAGTGTGTATTTTCTGTATTTACCCAGTAAAGGAGGTGAATAAAAATATTTTGTAAGCCCGAGCGCAATCCCCGCGAGCAAAGCCCATACGGGAGATATGAACAGTGTCAGAATTACAAAAAGAAAAAATGTATATTTACTTTTGAAGTATATTAACAGACTTTATTATTAATTATTGAAATAAGTAGAATATAGTATTTTTTTGAATGTTAAAATGTACATAAACCGTTTATTCCGGCAAACGCTGTATTTTAATTTTTTTGATTTTGTGTGCGGTTTTACGTATCGGGAGCGTAGTGTTTTTATGTATGATATTTTCCATTTTTATAAAGCGGGCAATATGATAAATTGCTTAAATAATTTTTTTAAAATGAGAAAAATATACTATTTATTAATATTATCCGCTTTCGTTTTATTACCGGTCTGGAATTTATTCCCGAATGCAACTGAAGAAAACCATAAACCGGATTCTGCCCGCGATTCTTTAAAAATCTCCACTTCGGCTCAGATTGATTCCATGTTCAGCGGATTCGTTTACGGTGAAATGCCCGGATATCAGACTGCAATTATTAAAGACGGTGAGATTGTCTATTCACGCACGTTTGGTTACGCTAATCTGGATGAAGGTATCAGTATTACAAAAGGAACAATTTTTCATGTTGCTTCCGTCTCGAAGGAATTTACGGCTTTTGCCGTCTGGCTGTTAGCTCAGCAGGGTAAGCTTAACATTGATGATGATATACGGAAATACCTGGATTATCTCCCGGATTTCGGGAAGAAGATAACTATACGCCAGCTGATTAATCACACGAGCGGTTTGCGTGACCAGTGGGAACTGCTTCAGATGAGCGGTGTAAGGCTTGATGATGTGATAACTCAACAGCATATTATTAAACTTCTCAGCCGTCAGAGAGAACTTAATTTTGAACCGGGCGCGGAATTTCTATATTCAAATTCGGGATATACGTTATTAGCCGAGATCGTCAGCAAGGTATCAGGACAAGATTTCACTGAGTTTACAAAAGAAAATATTTTCATTCCCCTCGGAATGAAAAACACGAATTTCCACAGAGACCATGAAGAGATTGTAAAAAACCGCGCATTGTCATATTATAAAGACGAGAAGAACGAATGGAAGTACGCAGTACTGAGCTATGCAAATGTCGGCGCCACGAGCCTACACACTACAGCCGAAGACCTTTGCCTGTGGATTAATAATTTCTTTACGGGAAAAGCCGGGGGGAAAGAAAATATAAACGGTATGTACGAGCGGGGCATTTTGAATAGCGGCGATACTGTTGATTACGCTTTCGGTTTGAGCGCCGGTAAGTATAAAGGTCATAAATTAATTCAGCACAGCGGCGCTGACGCGGGATTCCGGACACAGGTCGCCTGGTTTCCCGATGATAATATCGGAATAGTTGTTCTCGGGAATATGGACGGAATGACTCCCTTTACAATATATACTAACATAGCCGATTTGCTCCTTTCCGGCAGTGAAGATACTAAACCGGTAGAAAAGAAAGAAATTATTCCTTACAATATGAGCGAACCGAAGCTGAAAACTTTTGAAGGTGTATATTACAGCGTTTCGGGAACAATCGTTGAGCTTAAGACTGCCGATGGTAAGTTAAGCGCAAATTTCGGCGAAAGCATTAGTTATGAGCTTACTCCCCTGTCGGAAAATAAATTTCACTTTAAAACAGCGGGAATTGACTTTGAATTCGAAGTTAACAACTCAGCGGTAAAGGGTTTTTCATATTCACGGGGTAAGCAAAGGAAATCATTTAAAAAAATTGAATCCGTGAATTTTTCTGATTTTGATTTGAAACAATATGCCGGGAGATATTACAGCGAAGAGCTTGGCGCATTTTATGACATCTCTGCGACCGCCGACGGTTTGAACGCTATGCACATACGCAATGACGACGTTCAGCTTAAACCGGTCGGGAAAGATTTATTCTCAGGTAAAGAATGGTGGCTTTCGGTAATGGAATTCTACCGTGACGGAAATGATAAGGTTGCCGGTTTCAGGATTACCGGGTCGAGGGCGAGAGGTCTGAAGTTTGAAAGAGTAAAATGAACACACACATTTAGACTGTATTATAATATTGAATAGATAACAAATAAGTTACACAGAGAGGTCACAGATAAGAGCTTTTTGTAAAAGTATGAATGGAAATTCATCATATTTTTGGCGAAAACCATTAATAACAAAAGAATCCTTTTATAATCTGTGAATCTGCGGCAATTTAATCTTGCAGCTGAGTAGTTAAATCATTTTATAAATGTCATGCGCCTGACGTCACGGAAATCACCTGCTTCGATAGCGTAGAAATAAATACCTGATGACAGTTCCGCCGCATCGAATTTTACTGAGTAGTCCCCTGCCGGCAGGTTTTCGCCGATAAGGCGTTTTACTTCTCTGCCCGTAATATCGAATATTTTTATATTTACAAATCGAGCTTCCTTAAGGGCAAAACGGATTGTAGTACCCGGATTAAACGGGTTCGGATAATTATCATACAGTTTGAATTCATCCGGAATTGTTCCGTTTGATATAACTGATGATGTTCCGACTAAAAATGCAAATCTTGTTTGCGGAGCGGTTGACCCCGGAGGGTTTATACCGCTTCCGCCCGGCGGAAGTGTTACCATATAAGGCACGGGCATAGCAATATCCTGAGCCGCGAAATAATATTCAACACTGGTTCCGTGCGAGCTGCCGGGAATCGCAAAATAGAATGTATCCGCCGAAACTTCCGACTGAGTTATACCGCTGTAAGCGCTCCAGCCGCTACCGCTGTTTTTTCGGTAATAAAGCCGCGGCGCTTCCGGCGTCCATGTATATCGTATAATACCGTTGTCTTTTATTACGGATTTCAATGTTATCGGGCCTGTATTCGATGTTGATGTGAACGGCGGTGTATGCTGAATTACCGGCTGTATATTATCCAGTTTCCTCGCCGAATCAACAGAACTCTGCGCGTTAATTAATCCCCATCCGAGTGTATTATTAGGACTGCCGGTATTTCCTGCGAATTTTCTTAATATCCCTCGCACCTGTAAAGGTGTGAGGTTTTTATTTGCCGATAACATCAATCCGGCAACACCAGCCGTTAACGGACAGGAATAAGACGTTCCCGAGCCTGTGCTGTATGAAGTATTACCGTTTATATCAGCCACATAATTCCCGCTTCCCATCGCCAGAACATCCGGCTTAATTCTCGCCGGTGTATCGGTTGTCGGTCCGACTGAACTGAACAAAGCAAAAGTGCCGTCAGATGTAACCGCGCCGACTGTTATAATACTGTCAGCGTCAGCCGGAGCATTGAGTGTGTTGTGACTTATGTTCTGACCGTTATTACCGGCTGAATTGCAGACTACTATTCCATGCCTCGCCGCCCATTTTGCGGCAAGTGTCACCGGCAATGTATTTCCGTTCATATCTGACCATGTATAGCTTGCATATCCGGAATCAAAGGCGAGATAACCGAGTGAACTTGTGATTATATCAGCGCCTGAACTGTCAGCCCATTGCGCCGCCGCCGTCCAGTGGTCCATTTCGATGGGTCTTTCGAATGAATCCACTTCCGTTCTGGCAATCATAAACGCTGAACGGAAAGCAGGTCCAATCATCTGTCCCGGTTTATACCCTCCGACGAGTGAAAGAGTGCTCGTTCCGTGACCTCCTGAAACGTTGCCGGCGTAAGGAATGTTTAACTGGAAATCGAATTGTTTAAGTATTTTCATCGGCAGTGTTGTGAAAGCTTCGTGAGTCTGGTTTTTAAATCCGACATCAAAATTAGCTATCAGGACACCTTGTCCGAATATTCCCTGATTATGTACATCGTTAACATGTATCTGTGTTATCTGAATCAGCGCCGGTCCCGTTCCGTAGTTAAGGGAATCAACTAAAGGACGGTCACCGCTGTTAACATCGGATGGCATATTATTTAATGCGGAGGCTTCTTCACTGCAATTTTTATTCTTAATCATCCTCTCAACAAGCTCTATGTTCTTAATGAAATCGATGCCTGCAAGACTGTATAATTGCTGTTCTGTGACTTCAGCGCTCACGGCATTGAACCACCTGAGCTCATGCCTTATTTTCAAAACACCAGCAGATACCTGATGTACATAACCGCCGAAGAGCGGCAGGTCTTCATAACCTACAAGTTCATTAGCGGGCATTACTTTAGAGCGTCTTTCGAGTGAACGCCCGGATACGAGAGCAGAAGGGTTCATAAGTAGTCTCCCGGCGTCAGGTCCTTTGTCCTTAAAATAAATATATACTATGTACGTATTCCCTGTATAAAGGTCTGCATTCGCGTTAAGTACATGTGAAAGCGCTTTTCCGAATTTATTATTGTCCGGCTTCGACGCAATAAAAAGCGAAAAAACGACTAAACCGATGGCAAGACTTTTTATTGCAAAGGAAAAATATTTTTTCATATTATTGAGTTCACTCTAAAAAGTCAATATTAAAGTTAACAGAGGATAAAATCAAGTATAAAATATATATTTTAAAAGCCGTGAACTAAAAGAGATAATACAATGTTTTAACATATAGATATTAACTTATTACAGCATAGTAGTTACCTGCATTAAAGTGCCCGCCATCTATTACATACAAGTGTTCAGTCTTCCTTAATAACTGGAGCAATTCTAAACAATCTCCCTTCGCCGGGCTGAAACAGTCCTGCGGAAATATATTGTGCTGTGTTTTTATTGAATACCGCAAGTGTCGAGTCATTAACTGCGTCAATTAGTTTCCAGTTCGTAAAACCGGATAAATAATTCGGCTCAAACTTAATTTTTAGTATTCTTAAATCTCCGTCCGACGTAATATTAGGATAAGTTCGTTTGTTGACCGCAAGGAAATATTTACTCTTATCATCGGGATTACCGGAATTCTGATTTACGTTAAAGAATCCGATTTCCCAGTACAATTTATCAGGGCAATCATAGTATTCGCTGTTGCCTAAATCCATACAGTTATTTATCTTGTTTCTTAAAGGCGCAAGACTTTGAATGCCCGTTATATAGGAATAAGGCAATCCGAACGGCGGATTGTATTGGTAGTTCACGGGTAATGGATTTACGGTAATTGTTTTTTCATGTTTAAGATGTTTATTTGTATCGTTCGGGGGATACATTACATTAGCCATGTTCATTATTCTCCGGTTCAGTGCTTTAACAGACTCCCATTTATGCTGTCCGTAATAATTTATCAATCTTTTTCCCGCATAATCGGGTTCCGGTGTAGTTAGTCCCCACATGTATTTATTGGTATCGTTTCCATACCCTTTCCTTGACGTATATAGAAATTCAAATAAAATTTTTGAGCCGTATGCGAGTGACGTATTCAGGACAAGAGATATTTCTTCGTTGGTCGGCTCACGCAGTCCCCAGCCTCCGGTGGCAGTGATACCTGCCTCATCGCTGTTTATTTGATTTGATGTGGCGTAAATTAAACCTAATTCTTTTGCTTTTTTAATGAAATATTTATGCTGGAATAAGAACACATTTATACGGTATTGCAGATCTCTTCCGTCATTCGCATCCATATAAGCGTCATAGTTTGCAGCACGTTCGAAACGTGCAGTCCCGGGAAATATAGTTGGATTGGGCTGTTGTAAATTTCCTGGATAACGTGTCCAGTATGTAAAAGGATACCATGACGTCATCATAATATCAGTTAAAGCGCCGTGACGCGTTAAATAATTAAAGCAGGTATCCCATTTCCATGATGAATATACTTCAAAAGAGTCAATGTTTTTCATTCCTGATACGCCCTGGAATATAATAGGATCCGTTGAAGTCAGAACCGATAAATTTCCCCCTGAATATTGTTTTACGAGTTTATTCACTTCTCCGAGACAGGCTATACTGCTGAATTGCAGTTCGTCAACCCAGAAGTATCCGAGACCCGGTGTGTTTTTAAATGCATCTACTTCTTGTTTGATACGTTCTCGGAAATGCCATTGGTTATGAACCGGATATGTTCCGCCTTCTGTCCACGTATCCGTGAACAAATAATGCGACCATGAATCTTCCACTTTCACGTAATCAAGCCATACGTCAACTTTACCAAGCCATTTTACCATATAATCAACTGAATCCATTGGATCGTTATTTGTTCTTTCTGCTAATTTTGAACCTAACACTGATAACGTTGTATCAGATATGTTTGGATCTTCATAATGATAATATCTTTCAAGGTATCGTCCATCGTATGCATTGTTCCCATCCAAAAAATTTAGACATTTTATTTGGGTCGAATCACATTTCCCGTTCAATTTTCTAATATATACCATAACAACGGCTGTATCAGGATTTTCTTTGGCATAAGTTGAATCTATCCTCATCCTCGGTTTTACATACCATCTGTTATTATATTTAGGCTGTTTAATGTCGGAGAATAATCTTTCCCATGTGTTCGAATTAATAGTATCGGCAAGGATTCTCGTATCGTTTACCTGTTCACGGTTTTCATATAAGTCTTTTACCATATATCCGGACTGATGATTCATACTTTTGATGCACTTTCTGCCGGATACATTACCTTCGGTATAATTTATTCCTTTTACAGTAGTGTCACAATATCCGTACCCCGGAAATTTATATTTCCATGTACCGGGGTCTTCAGCCTGATATATGGACTGCTGTCCGTAAGCGGGGCGCAGTATTTTTTCTCGTTGAAAAATCAGAGAATTGTCGCCTGAATGTTGTCTCCATTGCCGGATTACGCCCCTCATAGAATCTGCATAATTGCTTGTATCTTCAAAAAAACCTCCGTCTTTTTGTCCCATTCCTTGAAACGTTGGATCAATATTGTCAAGATGAGCGCAATAACTCAGCATTGCATTGTAATTTAATTCTCTGTACCATTGATTGTGTGTTGTATCCCTTAATTTGTTGAGAAAATAAAAATTGGAAGTTCCCAGATAAAAACGATTCTTCATATTATTGCTGTTGTTATTCTGTGAATTTATATCCGATAGAGAGAAAACAACTATGGATACCGCTATTATAACACATATAATAAATTTTATTTTTTTCATGTTTTTCATCTCCCTTTTAGAAGAACTTTTTAGAAAATAATAATGATTTAAAATTTAGCCTGTTTACACAGGAATATGATTTACTTCATATAAACAAGCTTTCTGGATTTAATAAAAACATTGTTTCGTTTAGAGTCCATTACAGTCATTCTATATACATAAATACCGGAGGATAATTTCATCTTGCCGATGTCAATCCCCGCGAAGTAATTACCTGCGAGGAAATATTCGTTATTATATATTCTCACCACCTCTTTGCCCGTTATGTCATATACGGCAAGCGAAACGTAAGAAGGTATTGATACTGAGAAGTCTATCCTTGTTGACGAATTAAAAGGGTTTGGATAGTTCTGCTCGAGTTTAAAGATATCGGGT
>JAPLFI010000544.1 GCA_026390755.1 Ignavibacteriota bacterium | reverse complement strand
ACAGAACCCTTTCCTGACCGGCTTTCAACTTCGAGTTTTCCTCCCTGCAAATCCACTAATTTCCTGGATATTGCAAGTCCAAGACCCGTTCCTCCGAATTTTCTTGTAGTATCCGTATATGCCTGCGTGAAACTTTCGAATATTTTTTCCAGTTTATTCTTTTCAATACCGATTCCTGTATCTTTTACGCTGAATTTCACAAGTGATTCTTTCTCTTTATCTTCTACCAGCTCAACCGTAAGTTCAACTTTTCCTTCGAGAGTAAACTTCAAAGCGTTATCAATAAGATTTCCGAGAACCTGGTTCAGCCTTACAGGATCTCCGAAAACCACATCATGAATATTTTCATCTGCCTGAATAATAAATTCCAGTTTCTTTTTATTTGCTTTTCCCGTAAAAGTGCGTTTAATCTCTCCGATTAATTTTTTCAGTCCGAATTCAATACTTTCAATTGAAATCTTTCCTGCCTCTATCTTCGAAAAATCCAGTATATCATTGACAATAACAAGCAAATTATCAGCGGAGAATTTTACGGCTTTGAGGTTTTCATACGTTACGGAATTATGTTTTTCCTGAAGCAGAATATCAGAAATGCCGATTATTACGTTCAGCGGTGTTCTTATTTCATGGCTCATATTTGAGAGAAACTCTGATTTTACCTTACTTGCGGCTTCAGCAGTTTCTTTTGCTTTAACAAGCTCTGCCTGAGTTTTTTTCCTTTCAGTGATGTCGTGAACCACTGCAAAAAGTAAAGTTTGACCGTCAATGCTTATAGGTTTACTGTAAACTTCAACATCCCTCACAGAACCGCCGCCGAGTTTATGCTGATAAATAAAATAATTTTCATTATAAAAACGCGACCTTTTAAGTTCTTCTGTTAATTCTTCTTCCGTCAGAGTGTTAATATCCTTAATATTCATTGTTTTCATTTTTTCAACGCTGTACCCGTAATACTCTGCCGCAGCAAAATTAGCATCAACGATATTTCCTGTTTCAGGGTTGAGCAAAAGCATAATCGCGCTATGGTTTTCAAACATATCTTTGAATTTCTTTTCGCTCATCTCTAATTTACGCTTCTGAATGAAAAATTCGGATATCAATCGCGAGAGATTTCCGAAAATTGTCTTGGAGTTCGTATATTTTTCAATACCCGAGTTATCCTGTTTAATTAAAGAATCAGAAATTCTCCTTAACGGTAAAAATATCCATTCCCACGAAATAAACGCCGTAACAAACGTGAATATTATAAAGAACGACAGAATAAAATAAAAATTTCTTTCTGCAAGCTTATCCATATCCTGAAGCTCATCAATATTTTTTGATACAATGATACTTCCAATTTCTTTTTTATCCCACGGTCTTATTATATGCTTGCTAAACGTCCTCGTATCGGGTCTTGCTTTAAGCGAATCGAACCCTGTATGAGGAACAACAAATACCGAACAGTCAACAAGTTCCTCAATAGCATTCCTGTATTCCGTATCCCATGTTTTTCCGGCAAGGAAAAACCCTTTTACAGGGGTTTTTCGATCAAAATCATTCGTAGGATGTATAGTAGATCCCCAGATTTCTATAAGTTCACTGCCCGTACTCAGGAAAAAATGCGGGAATTTTGTTTCAATAAATAAATCATCGAGAATATCATCGGGTATCGGCAGTTTTATAAAATTTTTATCGGGGATTGTTGTCTTCGAATAGACAAGTTTGTTTTTGTCATTATAAATCCATACACCGTTTGCCTTATGCACATCAAGCATCGTATTAATATTTTCCTGCGCCCATTTCTCATCCCTTGAGGAAAGAAACTTTATCATATCATCCCAGAGTGTATTCTCTGCAAGAACTTTTCTGTACGGATCACCTTTAAGGTCAACCACAGTGTTATAGAGAATTTCTTTCTGCTCAAGCATACGAGTAACATATAAATCAACTATCTGTTTCTGTCTCTCAAACTGCCATTTAAATACAATTGAAGAAACAACTAAAAAGGCTGCTGAATAAAGAAAAAGTTTTGTAAGTAATTTCATATAATTATTCCGTATGTATGGCGTTTACTTTACTTTAAAATAGCTTAAAAATAACAAAGATTTGAATGAAAAAATTGGTATTAGTTCGTTGCGTATTCTTTCCACACGATGTGTCCCAAAATTCTACAGACTTTTATTCTATATTAATAAAATGAATAATTTTTGCTGGTAATTTTTGGCACGATTATTGCAGGGTACAATTTATTTATTCAAAACATTTAAAAATCATTATATGAAATTAAACATCTTCAAATTTCTTGCAACCATTTTTATTATCGCTCTTTCTTTTCAAATTTCTTACTCATACCCGGGAGGCAGAGCCGGATGTACGTTAAAAACCACAACTGCCGGATGCGGGTCTTGTCATTCCTTCGGAACGTCTTTAACTGGCACAATTACCGGTCCTGATACTGTAAATGCGGGACAAACAGTTGCTTTTTCCATAACTTTGAACCGCTCGGGCAGTTGGAAAGGCGGTTTAGATATTGCGGCTCAGTTCGGGACATTAGCAATAGGCGGCGGCTCTGCTTATCTGAAAATGTTGAGCAATGAATTAGTTCAAAGCGCAAAAATAAACTTCACTAATTCGATCACAATTCAATTCGATTATACAGCCCCTGCAACGCCGGGCTTTGATACGCTTTATGCAACAATAGATGTAAATTACTCAGGTATGTGGAACTGGACTCCGAATAAGAAATTAGTAATTAAATCTCCTTCGGGAATTGAGAACGGCACAATACCTGTTACATACAATTTGATACAGAATTTCCCGAATCCGTTCAACCCTGTAACAAAAATTAATTATTCACTGCCGAAATCTTCCGAAGTAAAACTTACGGTATATGATTTACTCGGAAATAAAATAAATGAACTTGTTAACACGGCACAGCAATCAGGCGATTACACGGTTGAATTCAGAGGAGATGGTCTTTCATCCGGAGTGTATTTCTATAAACTTGAAGCGGGTAATTTCACTGATATAAAGAGAATGACGCTGATAAAATAATTTTCCCGGGTTCATCATAAAAAAAAGCCCGCCCCTGCATCGCTGACGGGCTTT
>JAPLFI010000609.1 GCA_026390755.1 Ignavibacteriota bacterium | reverse complement strand
CTGCTATAAAACCGGATGCTATCAATGTTCCTCTTTCTCTTCTTGCATTATTAATCTTTTCGTCTTTACTGCGCGTAGAAACGATGTGAGAAATAATACCGCCGATTAATATCGGAGTGTTAAGTTCTATAGGTATAAACATACCGAGAGAGAAAGCAAGTGCCGGAACGCCAATCATAGTAAGTATAAGCGACATAAAAGCGCCTGCGGCATAAAGAAGCCACGGCGCGGGTTTACCGGACATCATCGGCTCTATTACTGCCGCCATTGCATTTGCCTGGGGCGCAACAAGAGCGTTGTCTCCCTTAAATCCGTAAGTCTGATTGAGTATAATGATAACTCCGCCGACTGTTACGGCTGATAAAACAGTACCGAGGAATTTCCAGGATTCCTGCTTTACGGGTGACGAGCCAAGCCAGTATCCGATTTTAAGGTCGGTAATAAAACCGCCTGCCATCGAGAGTGCCGTACAGACTACACCGCCGATTATCATTGAAGCGATAATACCCACATTACCCGTCAGCCCGACAGAGACCAGAATAACGGATGAAATTATCAATGTCATGAGTGTCATACCCGAAACCGGATTCGTGCCGACGATAGCGATTGCATTCGCTGCAACGGTCGTGAAAAGAAAGGCGATTACCATAACAATCACGAGTGCGATTAATGCGTGAGTCAGATTTCCGACGACTCCGAACATAAAAAATATAAATATAATAACTGCAACGAGAATAATTCCGCCCGCGATAATTCCCATAGGAAGGTCGCGCTGTGTTCTTAGAACTTCGCCTCTGCCTTCGTGCTTACCGAAGATTTCTTTTATCGCGAGTGAGAATGCCGTTTTGACAATTTTTGATGATCGGATGATACCGATAATTCCCGCCATAGCGATACCGCCGATTCCGATAGGGCGGACGTATGCGCGGAAAATCTCTTCGGCGCTCATTGCACCGATAAGTTTTACGATATTAGCTCCGACGGGCAGTGTCATTCCGTCAGCGAAATAATTTACAACCGGAATCAATACATACCAGCCTACGAAAGAACCCGCGGCTATTATAGCGGCGTATTTCAAACCGACTATATAACCGAGTCCGAGTACAGCCGCGCCGACATTAAGTTTGAAAATAAGTTTGGCTTTATCGGCAAGAAGCGCTCCGACGCCGATTACGCGTGTCGTGAAGACCTCACTCCACCATCCGAAAGTTGCGATTATAAAATCGTATATACCGCCTATCAGGCCGCTGATAAGAAGCAGTTTTGCCTGACTTCCGCCTTTCTCGCCCGAGACGAGAACTTCGGTTGTAGCCGTAGCTTCCGGGAAAGGATATTTCCCGTGCATATCTGCTACAAAATATTTTCTGAACGGAATCAGGAACAGGATTCCGAGAAAACCACCGAGCAGTGACGATAAAAAGACCTGATAGAACTGAACATCAAGTCCAAGTATATAAAGCGCGGGAATAGTGAAAATAGCGCCCGCGACTATGACTCCCGAGCTTGCGCCGATTGACTGAATAATTACATTCTCGCCCAAAGCGTTTTTCCTCTTTGAGATAAAAGATAAACCGACTGCAATAATTGCGATAGGAATCGCCGCTTCAAAAACCTGCCCGATTTTTAGACCAAGGTAAGCCGCGGCGGCTGAAAATATTACCGCCATTAACAATCCCCAGAAAACCGAACGGAAATTAACTTCAGGGAATACCTGACTTCCCGGCATAATCGGTGAGTATGTTTCACCCGGCTTCAGTTCCCTGTAAGCATTCTCGGGTAAACCTTTAACTCCGGTAGATACTTCTTCTGACATAGGTTAAGATTTGATTTAAAAAAATATTGGTTTAAAATAGTGTGCTTTTACACAAAATTAAAGCCACAATACAGGATAGAAGAGTTTAATTTTCGTAACAAATATCATATAAAATCGTATATATAATGATTAAATTAACACTTATTATAAACCAAACCTAAGAATCATGCAACGGAATTACATCTCCACGTTTGTAAGTCTAACCCTTTCGGTTATTTTTATTCTTGGCGCGCTGTCAGGATGCAGTACAAAAAACGAAACAGAAACACAGAAAGGATCTGCAACAGAAATGGAAAAACAGTTTACAGAGTTCGTAAAAAACTTTGAGACGAATTACATTCCTTTATACAAGGAAACAAACCTTGCATACTGGAATGCGTCAATATCGGGCAAGAAGGAAGATTTTGATAAAGTTTCCGGCTTTCAGAACAAGCTCACGGCTATTTTCTCGGATAAGCAGGCTTTCGAGAAACTGAAAAAATTCGAAGAGTCTGGTAAAATCAAGGACGAAATCCTGAAACGCGAACTGAAAGTATTGTATCTCGCCTTCCTCGGAAATCAGGTTGATACTTCGAAACTCAACGCGATTAACGCACTTCAGAACGAAATCGAACAGAAATACGGCAACTTCAGAGCCGAAGCAGGCGGAAAAAAACGAACCGATAATGAATTAGAAGAAAAGCTCACCAAGTCCACGGATTCAAAGGAACTTCAGGAAGTTTGGCTGGCGCATAAAAAAATCGGTAAAGTCGTAAACACAGATATCATTAAACTCGTGAAAATGCGCAATGTAGTAGCTAAGGAGCTCGGATATAATAATTATCATGAAATGCGTCTGAAGCTGAGCGAGCAGGACCCCGCGGAAATACTGAAACTTTTTGATGAACTTGATAATCTTACGAAAGAATCATTTAAAAAAGAAAAAGACGCAGTAGATGAATATTTTATGAACCGGTATAAAGTGAAAAAAGAAGAACTTATGCCCTGGCACTATCAGAACCGTTTCTTCCAGGAAGCTCCTAAGATATACAAGGTTGACCTTGACGCTTATTACAAAGATAAAGATCTCGTAAAACTGACTGATGAATATTATAAAGGAATCGGAATATTAATAGATGACGTAATTAAAAACAGCGATCTGTTTGAAAAAGAAGGAAAGAACCAGCACGCATACTGCACCGATATAAATAACGACGGTGACGTGCGTGTACTCTGCAACGTAAAGCCGAATGAAAAATGGATGAACACTATGCTTCACGAATTCGGTCACGCAGCTTATGATAAGTATATTGACAATAAAAATCTGCCGTTCATGTTAAGGGATCCGGCGCATACATTCACAACAGAAGCGATTGCTATGATATTCGGACGATTCTCATCAAATACCGCATGGATGAAAGATATGAAAGTTATAAATGACGAGGGTGTAAAACAAATAGGCGACGCGGGTTTAAAATCACTTCGTTTACAGCAGTTGGTTTTCAGCCGCTGGTCGCAGGTAATGTACAGATTTGAGAAATCAATGTACGAAAACCCCGACCAGGATTTGAATAAACTCTGGTGGGATTTAGTGGAAAAATATCAGGGCTTGAAGAGACCCGAAGGCAGAAATGAACCCGACTGGGCTTCGAAGATACATATTGCCACGGCGCCGTGTTACTATCACAACTATTTAATGGGTGAACTTCTGGCATCGCAATTTTTCTATTACGTTTGTGATAATGTAATCAAGACTAAAGAATACAACACGCAGAGTTTCGTCGGTAATCCGGAAGTAGGAAAATTCTTTAAAGAGAAAGTTTTCGCGCCGGGAGCGAAATATTACTGGAACGACATGATTGAAAAAGCAACTGGTGAAAAGTTAACTGCTAAGTACTATGCGAAACAATTTGTGAATTAAACTAATCAGATTCTTTCAGGAAAAAACTTTAAACACAAATGCACTAAGAATTACAGGGGCTGTCGGGAAACGGACAGCCCTTTTTTTTATTTATCCTTTCTGCAAAGTTTATTCGATAATTTATTTTTATATTTAGTGAGGAAAAATTTAAAAATACGGAAGGAAGGGAAATATGAAATTTAAATCAATTATATTTTCTGTGACGGCAGGGATACTTTTATCGCTGACAATTATGTCCTGTTCAACAGATATTATTACGGCGATACCGCAGGTATTTGACAATAATGTATCTGCTAAAGACAGGCTCGACTCTGCTAACGCGCAGGCAACGCGGAAATACGGTGTGTCGGCGAAGCTTGTACTGATTCTCGGACAGAATGTTCTTTATGAAGGTACGAATAAGGGAAAGACCGATATATCCATTGTTTCGGCGATTGCCGACCCGAACTCTCTCGGCGCTTGGATATACTTATTCAAGAAACCCGGAACAGACACGCTTGCAGTATATACGCCGAATCCGATTCCAGGAGCAAAGGACTGCATTGAGCTGACAAGATTTTTCAGTACGAGCACTATTATCGGATTGATACAGGATACATCTGCGAGGAATATTGTATCGGGGGCGCTATCCCTTGTGAACAATTCAAATTTCAATATCACAACTTCAACTGCAGGTCTGGCGGATAGTTACACGGCGTTCGACTGGGCGAATACTTGGAATCCGATTATTAAATTCAATTCAGGTTTTATACCGGGCAGTAGTACACTTAACGGGAATTACTTCTTCAACGTTACGGGCGCAACGAAAACAGTGAATAT
>JAPLFI010000516.1 GCA_026390755.1 Ignavibacteriota bacterium | reverse complement strand
CGGAACCACAGACCACGCCGCCGACTCTTCCATGGAAGAATAATGTTGTTCAGCTTCTCAATGGCACCTGCGGCGCCGGACCTTCCACCGGCTACATCGATCCGAAATTCAGAATCCCATGGAACGTGCACAATGACGACAAAACCTATTACTTCAGCGTTGTGGACATATCCGGCCACACCGTAACGGTAAACAGTTATAGCGGCTACAAGGGGGCATACATCGTGTTCGATACTTTCACTATTACCAGGTAGAACACGCAAGGAATAGATCTGCACAAAGACAACTGTTACATAACAACAGCGATAAAAGCGGGGATATCGCTAACCGAATGCGAGTGAAAAATATCGAGGAAGACATACTGAATTATTTCAAACAAATAAAGGATTAGCCGTGTAGAGAGTGGCGTAAAAAGTTACATTTCTTATTCGGTGTAAAAATACGCACGGAATAAGAAAAGCTATGAGGTCTCCACCCCCAAAGCAGACTAGACTTACGTTTTTACACGGTTTAGAGTGTAATAAACGGTATAATATACTAAACAATAATAATATTATGCCAAAACTTGAAATAAACATCCCCGCGCTCTAGCCCAGCCCGAGGCTCTAATCCGGAGCCAGAAATGCCTCCCGGAACTAGCAGCTCAACATTCCTATCGCCTAAGCCAAGTAGTCGAAACCTGGTCTGGCAATACCGGGACTTTCCGATTTATAAGATTCAAAATATTTATTCGATAAAGAAATAAAATTCCTGTTTAGTTCTGCTCGCCGCTTTAGCCCCGACAATAAGCCACAATCTTGCAAGAGTAACATAATCGAATATTAATCGTATAAATAGATACATTAAAGGACGAATATTTTATGCGAACTATTTTATCAATTTTCTGTCTGATATTACTTTTTATTCTCTCGTTATCAGAACATGCCACCTGTCAGTCTAAGAAGTTGACTGAGAATGAAATCCAAATAATATCCGATATGATGGATAAATACGAACAAATTGATCTCTTTTCCGGTGTATTATTGCTGGCTAAGGATAATAAAATAGTTTTTAAAAAAGCCTACGGTTTTGCTGATAGAGAAAACAAAATCCGGAATAACGTGGGAACGAAGTTCCATCTCGCGTCAGTAAGTAAACTATTTACACTTGTCGCAATACTTGAATTATTCAATGAAGGCAAGCTTGATATGAATGATAAAATTGGAAGATATTTGGAAGGCTTTTCAAGTGATATTTCTGATAAAGTTACAGTTCTCCATTTGATAACAATGACCTCCGGATTTGGTAATTATATGGATAATGAAGAATTTCAGAAAGACCCGGCCGTGTTCAGGTCCGTTAATGATCTGATAAGAATGATAAGAAAGGAAAAGCTTTTATTTGAACCGGGCAGCAGTGAACGTTATTCAAACTCCGGCTTTGTTCTTCTGGGAGGAATAATTGAGAAGGTAACCGGAAAAGATTATTTCGAATACATAGAAAATACAATATGTCTTCCTGCGGGAATGAATCAGACATATTTCTTTGATTCTTCTGCGGTCAAAAATGAAGCCCTGGGATACAACAGAAATTTGAACGGGGAATATAATAAAGTTTTTCCAATGTTTCCTCCTTGTCCTGCAGGAAATGCACATTCTTCAGCAGAAGACCTTTTGAAGTTTGCATTAAAAGTCTGTACAACGGGCGATTTTCTATCAGATAAAGCGAAAGTTATTTTTTATTCTGATTTTGATACAAATTACAAAGGAGATTGGAATACATTGAAATCCAACCCTAAGAGAGTTTTCGGCTGGAGTGGCGGGACCAGAGGTATCAGCACTGTACTAAGATATTATATTGGAGAAGAACTGAGCATTATTATCTTATCAAACTATACAAACATTAGCGATGAAATCTGGCAAAATATAAGGTCAATAATGACAAACGGCAATTATAATGAAATATTGTTACCTGTTACTGAAAAATTTTATAAGGCTTTCAAAGAAAATGGAATCGAATTCATAAAAAGTAACTTTGCCGAATGGACTAAAAACTGCACACCAGAAAAATCCAATATTCTGCCGGAAAGCATTCTGAATGAAATTGGATATGAATTGATTCGGGAGCAGAATCTTCAGGATGCAATAGCTGTATTTAAGCTTAATGCAGAATTATTTCCCGCGAAATGGAATCCTTTTGACAGTCTTGGAGAAGCATATATGTTATCAGGGAATAAAAAATCTGCAATTGAAAATTACGAGAAATCATTAAAGATGAACCCTGAAAATTCGAATGCATTTGATAAGTTAAAAGAGTTGAAGGGAGAATAAATTATTCGTCTATTGATTAAATCAGATGTTTGAATTATGCTCCGCGAAACCCTAGGCCAGGAAGGGGCGGTTGATAATTCTTGTTGTAGTAATTAACTGTAAACCTTAATAATTATCATATTCGGGAAAAGCCGGGGAGAAGCATGTCAGAATGAAAACATACTAAATAATTAACTTTCCTGGCTTCTGAAATCAACCGGATTCAGATATCTATATCTTTGAAAAGCCGATGGAATATAAAACGTATAACTTGGTGTTCAATCTTGACCATAAAGCAGACTTTTCCGGCAGACAGCCGAAAAAGTTATTTAATATTAAATGAAAATCAGTATGAAAATAATAATTGTATTCTTAAGCAGTCTTTTGATTGTATGTAATACGTTAAGTCAGGAGATTGAAAATTCGAAACTCGATTCTGCAATTTTCAAGGCAGACAGGATAATAGAAACCGACTCCCGTGATTTCTTTAAAAATATCGAAAGTTTAATCGCATATTCACAGGGTGAAATAAAATTCGAAAAGTATTACAACGGCTTTAACAAAGATTCATTGTATCGGACACAGTCCCAGACAAAGAGCATTGTCGCTCTCCTGATGGGTATTGCAATTGACAAAGGATATATTAAAAGTGAAAACGAAACTGTTTCCTCATATTTTTCTGATTTTTTTGATAAGGTGAACGGGCTGAAATCGACTGTTACGATAAGGGATTTACTGACAATGTCAGCCGGATTTGAGTGGGAGGAGATGATTCCGTTTGACGATCCCAAAAATGATCTCATAATCATGTTTAATAGCGGAAACTGGCTGAAATATGCAGTATCACGACCTATGGCTATAAAGCCTTTCACCGAATTTAAGTATAACAGTGGTTGTCCGATGATTGTAGCCGGGATTATCGAAAAGGCAACTAAAATGAAGTTAGATGAATTTGCCGGGAAATACTTATTTGAACCGCTTCAAATTAAGAATTACAGATGGCTAAAAGACTCAACCGGTTTTTGCCACGCAGGCGGCGGTCTCAATCTGAAACCTGTTGATATGCTGAAAATCGGAATACTGGTATTGAATAAAGGTAAATGGGAGAATCAACAACTGATTTCGGAGGGCTGGATTAACAAATCAACAAGTTCATATCTGCCAACGTCGTTCGATATCAGCACCTATGGATATTTCT
>JAPLFI010000283.1 GCA_026390755.1 Ignavibacteriota bacterium | reverse complement strand
TTAAATCAATTATATTTTCTGTGACGGCAGGGATACTTTTATCGCTGACAATTATGTCCTGTTCAACAGATGTTATTACGGCGATACCGCAAATATTTGACAACAATGTATCGGCTAAAGACAGGCTCGACTCCGCCAATGCGCAGGCAACACGGAAATACGGCGCATCGGCGAAGCTTGTACTGATTCTCGGACAGAATGTTCTTTATGAAGGTACGAATAAGGGAAAGACTGATATATCAATTGTTTCGGCGATTGCCGACCCGAACTCTCTTGGCGCTTGGATATACTTATTCAAGAAACCCGGGACTGACACGCTGGCAGTATATACGCCGAATCCGATTCCGGGAGCAAAGGACTGCATTGAGCTGACAAAATTTTTCAGTACGAGCACTATTATCGGATTGATACAGGATACATCTGCGAGGAATATTGTATCGGGGGCGCTTTCCCTTGTGAACAATTCAAATTTCAATATCACAACTTCAACTGCAGGTCTGGCGGATAGTTACACGGCGTTCGACTGGGCGAATACTTCGAATCCGATTATTAAATTCAATTCGGGTTTTATACCGGGCAGTAGTACACTTAACGGGAATTACTTCTTCAACGTTACGGGCGCAACGAAAACAGTGAATATGTTTTTAATTCCCGCACTCGGGACCCTGAACCTGCCGGCATTCATTTCGAATCTGACAGGTTTTCCGGCTGACCTCTGGGTGGTGAATTACAAGAAATCTGTCTCTGGCGGAGTTACCGAGAACCTTATTATGGGTACGGTAGTGCAAAGCGCACAGCAGATGACTTTGCCGGTACCGTTTTCAATTACGAGTAAGTGTATAAATTTATCGAAGTTTGTGAATAAGTAAATCTTTAAATGAGCAGGAGACGGATTTTAAACCTTTTACCTGACTGATAAAATCTTTACTTTTGTCTAATATTTTTTACAACTAACAAGAATTAATATGTCAGATACAGCCGTTATGGGTTCTGCCGTTAAGAAGGAACCTTCAAACTTTCTAAGATGGACAGCACTGGTGCTTATCAGCCTGGCAATGTTCGGGAATTATTACATATACGATTCAATTAGTCCTCTTGCCGACCTTTTAAAAGAGCAGTTAAAATTTTCTGATTCAGGGATAGGGTTGCTGAATGCGATTTACAGCATACCGAATATTTTGATGGTTCTGATAGGCGGTATAATTATTGACCGCATAGGGACGAGGAAATCGGTTTTTATTTTCACTATTATCATTATGATAGGTGCGCTTGTTACGGCGCTTCAGGGAAATCTTTTCCTGATGGCGACGGGCAGGCTGATTTTCGGTCTTGGCGCCGAAAGTATGATTGTAGCAATCACGACAATTATCGCACGCTGGTTCAGGGGAAAAGAACTATCTTTCGCTTTCGGACTGAATTTGACGGTTGCGCGGCTCGGTTCATTCCTCGCGCTTAACTCACCGACCTGGGGCAAAAGTCTTTACAGCAACTGGCAAACGCCGCTCTGGATTACCGTAGGCGCGGGTGTGTTCGCGGTTGTGTGTATCTCATTTTATTACTTTGTGGATGTTTATGCTACAAAGAAATACAATATGCCGAAAGACGGCGAGCAGGATAAAGTCGTGATAAAAGAGCTTTTCAAATTCGGAAAGTCATTCTGGTTTATTACGGCATTGTGCGTAACCTTTTATTCGGCAATGTTTCCGTTCCAGACATTTGCAATTAAATTTTTTCAGGAAGCTCACGGTACGACAAGGGAAGTAGGCGGAAATCTTTCAAGCATACTGACGCTGGCGGCTATGGTGTTTACTCCGTTATTCGGATTGTTAGCGGATAAAATCGGCAAGAGGTCGCTGTTGATGATGGTCGGCGCGCTGGCAATAATTCCCGTATATCTTATAATGGCATACAAGGTTGACCTCGCGGCTATGATAGGCTTGCACGGCGGATTTAATATCGCTCTGCCTGCGTTTGGAATCGAAGAAGCCGTTATACCATATTCACTGATTTTTCCTATGGCGATGATGGGATTTGCCTTCTCAATGATTCCTGCTGTTATGTGGCCGTCTGTGGCATTAGTTGTAAGAGAGGAAAAATTGGGAACGGCTTATGGTTTAATGACTATGATACAGAATATTGGGCTTGCCGGTTTTAATATATTAATCGGCTGGGCAAATGATTTCTCGGGTGCGAGTGCTTCGAATCCGGACGGATACAGGCTCGGAATGTGGATTTTCTCAATTCTCGGATTTCTTGGGCTTTTCTTCGCCTTTATGCTGAGAAGGCAGGAAATGGGACCGAATGCGCACGGACTTGAACTAAGAGCAGCAGAAAAAAAAGCAAAGGCAGAACTTAATGCTAAAGCATGAAATTATTAAATTAAAATAATAAACGGTGGCTCAGACAGAAAAACTTAAACATCCGGGCGGATTATACCTGCTGTTCTTCACGGAGATGTGGGAACGATTCAGTTTCTACGGAATGCAGGCTGTGTTTTACCTGTACATGATACAGGCGCTTATGTTTGATAAGACATTCGCGGATTTGATTTACGGTAATTATACGGGAATGGTTTATATCACTGCGCTTATAGGCGGATTTGTATC
>JAPLFI010000146.1 GCA_026390755.1 Ignavibacteriota bacterium | reverse complement strand
CTTATATCAATTGCCGCATAGTAGTTGCCTGCATTGAAATGCTCGTTGTCAAATATCCTTAAAATATCTTTGCCTGTTATATCGGACACTATTATCGTAACGGTTGACGGTACAGAAACGGAGAAGTCTATTCGTGTCGAAGAGTTAAAAGGGTTCGGGTAGTTTTGTTCGAGCCTGAATACACCGGGCATTTCAGTAATGTTTGTGTTTATTTCCGTGAATATTATCGGTCCGCCGCCGTTGTTTGTACGTATAAAATCACAGAATCCCGTGTCTTTATTTATAAAATCAATTCCGCCAAATACTCCTCTTTGGAAACTTGTATCAGGCTGTTGGAATCCCCAGTTTACTCCGCCGTTTGTAGAAACCCATATAATTCCTCTGCCTCTCGGAGGTCCTGGAAAATATCGAGTTGCACCTACCCCATAAATAGTGTCTTTATTTATGACCTTAAATGCACCAATATAATTTGTAATAATATTATAAGAAGTTGGCATATAATAAGTTGTCCAGTTTAACCCTCCGTTTGTTGTTTTTTTCATGTTATTTCCCGATGCCGCGAATCCTGTGTTTTCATCAAGAAAATAAAATCCTGCCTGATTTACCATATTATATAGATGAAACCAGATAATACCGCTGTTCGTTGTCTTCCAGATGTCTCCATCATCCTGCGACCAGCCAATGTATTCTCCGTTCACTTTGTTCTTGAGGAAGAAAACCTTTCCCCTTCCCGTATTATCAGACTGGACAGTCCAGTTAACTCCTCTGTTTGTTGTCCGCCAGAGATAAGGCAATCCGTCAGCCGAACCGCCCACCCAGCCGGTATCGCGGTTCACGAATGAAATGCCGTTCACCGTCCATGAATTTGCAACGGGTAAACTGTCCCATGTAGCGCCTTTGTCATAAGACCGAAAAAGTATTCCGCAACCATTCCAATTTGTTCCTCTTGCATAAATGCAATTACTATCAATAATATTAAATTCGTAAATTCCCTGGCTATTCAATGCTGTATTCCAATTATATCCGCCATTAGTAGTTCTCAAAACTAAATATGGGTTCCATATCGCCACTAATCCCGTGTTCCCATCAAAGAACTTTAAATCATTTACTTGTGCCGACAATGGCAACGGCTGGTAAAACCATCCTGACTGTGCAAAGCAATCAGTTAAGAATGAAGAATTAAGAATAGTAAAAACAGAAATGATGAAAAGTAATTTGAAAATTATTTTTTTCATAATCATATGAATAAATTATTTGATTAATGTCATCCGTTTCGTCTCCCCAAACCCCTCCGCCGTCAGTCTGTAAAAATACACGCCGCTCGCAAACCTGCTCCCATCCCAAACCGCCTCATAACTCCCCGTCGCCTGCCTCTCATTCACCAGCATTTCAACCTCCCGCCCCATAACGTCATACACCGCCAGCCTCACAACCCCCGCCCTCGGCAATGCATATCGTATCCTCGTCACCGGATTAAACGGATTCGGATAATTCTGTAATAAATAATAACTCCCGCCTATAATATCTGTCAATTTATTAATTCCAACATTGATATTCAGAGATGACACTACAAGACCACCGCTGCCAACAAGCCAGACTGAATTTAGATTTGCGGAATATGATGAGTAAAATGGCGTGCTGAAAAAGTTTTTGTTTACCTGAAACGTACCGGTTCCGGATGGAGAAATAAGTAAGTCTCCATTTTCAGCTGTAGCATACCCTGTAAGCTGGTTATCAAACATTATCGAGATTAGCTTCGGAGGTCCATACACTGGATACTCGAAATTAATAAACCAGGTGTTTCCTCCGTTCGTAGTGCTGTATATATTACTGTATGACCATGGGAAACCGTATTTATAGTTAATTACGTGGCCTGTTTGCTCATTGATAAAATAAATCCCGTTATTATCAGTTTGATCAGGGAGAATGCAAATTGCTGACCATTCATCGCTGTTATTCGTGGATTTCAAAACAACACCTTTGTATCCGCAAACCCACTTTGTGTCGTTAACAAAAGATATTGAAGTTAAATTATTAGTAGTGGGTGTAGAAAGTAATAACCAATTGCTCCCTCCGTTTATTGTTCTGAATATTTTTCCGGAATCACCGCAAATATATCCGGTAGTCGGGTTTCTGAATTTTATACAATTTAAATTTTTTATTGTTAAATTACGGGAAACCCAGTTATTACCAAAATCAGTCGAACTTATCAATTTACCGTCATTACCTACGGCAAAACATCCCGCTATAGAGTCAGAATAAACTGATCTGAGTCCGGTACCACATGAATAAATGTTGTTCCAGTTCCCTCCTTTATTTGTCGTTTTATATACAATTCCAGATGAGGATATAATAAACCCTGTATTTTGGTTGATAAAAGAAATTCCCGTGTTATTATCATTAAAACGCTCTATCTGAATGAACCAGTTCGAGCCGCTGTTTGTAGTTTTCAATATTTTTCCGTTGTCAAAACCTGCAAATCCCGTATTCTGATTAAGGAATAATAAATTTTTTGCACCTCCCCACTGATTCTGTGCTTGCGTGACCCAGTTGTTTCCTCCGTTTGTTGTTTTATAAATATAACCAACGGAGTTTCCATAGGAGGTTCCAAGCCAGCCAATATTTTCATCAACAAAGAAAATATCAAAATGATTACCACCAGGTGGTGGTAAATATATACTAACACTGGTCCAGTTTATTCCTCCGTTTGTAGTTTTATAAAAATTATCATTTGATTTAAGAATAAAACCTGTAAGGCTATCAATGAATTTAATCTTTATCAAACCGAGGGATAAATATCGTTGCGTCCAGTTCAAGCCTCCGTTAGTTGTATAAAGCAAGGAATCAAATGCGGTTGCAAAACCTCGGTTTGCATCGAACATATAAATTGAAAATATTCCGTATCTGCCGTAATATTGCTGTGTCCAGTTTAAGCCTCCGTTGGTTGTTTTGATTATTCTCCCGCTATAGCCACCGCCTTCCTCTCCCCAGCATCCCCAGCCCGTCGTGTTATTTAAGAAATATAAATATGTAACCGGATATGTGTTGTTTGTATAAACTGAATTCCAGTTCGAGCCTCCGTTTGTAGTCCTGAATAATTCATAATTATCTTCGCTGTTGCGAGGCCAGGTTTTTAAAGTATAGCAAAATCCCCGGGAACTGTCAATAAATGACGAAGAAAGAATTTGTTTAAACAAAACGTTATTTGTTTTCCAGGTTTGCCCCTGATCGGATGACGAATAAATTATTCCGTTATGAGTCAAAAATATTTTTCCGTCACGGGTGACACTATAATTCACTGACCCTGTAGCATAATTTTGTATATACCATTGAGAGTATATAATATGAGGCATAAGCAAAATCGCTAAAGTAATTACAATCGCTGATGTGAATAATTTAGTTTTCATTTTATTAAAAATTATTATTTTCATAATCATATGAATAATTTATTTGATTAATGTCATCCGCTTCGTCTCGCCGTACCCCTCCGCCGTTAACCTGTAAAAATATACCCCGCTCGCAAACCGCGTTCCGTCAAACGTCGCCTCATAACTCCCCGCCGCCTGCCGGGCATTCACCAGTATTTCAACCTCCCGCCCCATAATGTCATACACCGCCAGCTTTACAACCCCCGCCCTCGGCAAATCATATCGTATCGTTGTTGATGGATTAAACGGATTTGGGTAGTTTTGGGATAGAGAATATGATGATGGAATTTCTAATGAAATCTTTTGTATGCCTGTAAAATCTGACAATAGTCGTCTCCAGACAGATTTGAAATTCGTAGTTGCATAGATATAATTATTAGAAATATGCAATTTATTAATTAAAGGGTCATAATTATAAGCCGGAAATCCCTGATTTATACTGTTCCAATTTACCCCGAGATTTGTAGAATAATATATTACACTATCTGCACCAACAAATATTTTTGAATCATAAGCAACTATTGTGCTAAAATTACGATTTGTAATCTCGTTACTTATTTTTATCCAATTATCGCCATTATTAGTGGACATAAAGATACCTTTTCCCCAATAGAAACAAGCATAAATATTTTGTCCATCCTTTGCCATTGACATAAAATAGTAATAAGGGTAAGTAAAGCCATTATTTACAGAAACCCAGTTTAGTCCATTGTTTGTTGAGCGGCAAATCCCTCCTGTAGAGAAGCCTGCAAAGACATTTGTTCCTGAAACAAGTATATCTTGTATACCGCTGACGTGCAGATTAGCTGTATCTATAATTCTCCATGTATTTCCATTATTTGATGAAATATACAGCCAGTTATTACCGGCATAAATATTTGTACCGGAGACTCCTAAAGCAGTAACATGTGATATGTTTGGAGCGCCATTATTTACTATATGTGTCCAATCCACTCCAAAATTACTGGAAACAAAAATACAACTGTCCTCTGTACCTGCATATATATTTGTCCCGGAAGCCGATAACGCATTTATTTGTTTATTGACTGAGGGAGAATTAATTTTACTCCAGTTTGTTCCTGTGTTAGTTGAAATATAAAGGCCCTTATTCCCTGTAAATAAATATGTACCAATATTAACTATTGGAGTTAATGTCAGATTATAGAGACCCTCGCTTGATTTAATCCAGTTCAAACCATTATTTGTTGACCTGAAGACTCCTCCCATCGTATTTTGATTTATCCATTCGTTCAGCGAACTGGTAAATATATTTTGTCCTGAAATACTAATCCCTGAAATATTTCCTGATATTTGACCGTTATCAAAATTATTCCAAAAATTTCCATTATTTGTAGAAATATATAAACCTGTGCTGTAATCCCCTGCATTATAAGTAGTCCCTGCATACAAATTAGTCCCGTCTGATACAAGTTTAGAAATATAATATGAGGCAGGAAGCCCGGTGCCAGCTCCGTACCAATTATTACCATAATTAAAAGTGCGATATACATCACAACCCCAATAGCTTGAAGCAAAAACATTTGTACCAACGACAGCTAATGATGTGATCTCAAATGGATTAGAACAAAACCCCCAATTTTTTGGTGTCCAACTATTACCATTATCTACAGATAAAAAAACTCCTCCGTGTGTACCTGCAAAAATATATGAACCACAAAGCATGAGGACATTTATGCTTTTATTTGTTAATCCTGCATTACAGGGAGTCCAATTGACACCGTTATTTGATGAAACAAAAATACCCGAATCAGATGTTCCGGCGAATATATAATTACTATTTATTAAAATTGAAGTAATAGCTTTATTATTCAAAGAATTCTGTCCCCAGAATAAACCATTATTAGTTGACTGAAAAATTCCCCGATTAGTACCTGCATATAAAATGTTTGATGAATAACAAAGCGAGTAAGTATATATCGTTGTCATACCGTTATTCGCGATAACCCATGTATTGCCATTATTCGAAGATGTAAAAACTCCTGATGCATTTAATGATACTGCCAAATTTGAGCCTGAAGATGTGATTGAACCCGCGTTGCCGCCATACGGTCCAACCGGATGCCATTGTGAATGACAAACCATATTTAAAATGAAAACTAATATAATTGGAATAATTATTTTTTTCATAATTTCAGCTGATTATTTAATTAATAAAAGTTTTTTAGTTTCCGTAAAATTATCTGCCGTCAGTCTGTAAAAATACACCCCGCTTGGGAATTCGCTTGCGTTCCAGTCAACAGTGTATGTTCCGGCGTTGAGACGTTCGTTTACGAGTGTTGCAATTTCACGACCCATCACATCATACACAACCAGTTTAACATCGCTTTCGCGAGGGATTGCATATCGAATCGATGTTGAGGGATTGAACGGGTTGGGGAAATTTTGTGACAGAGAAAAATTAGCTAATAATACCCCACTTAAGTCATTTATCTTTGTTAACAGATTATTTTTTGGTGCTTTCAGAATTCCATTGCCTCCGCCTAAGTAAAGATAATCGTTAAAATCTAAAAATGAGTAAGAATTATAGTGTAATAATTTCCAGGTTTGTCCATTGTTATAACTTCGGTATAATCCTGATTTTGTAGCTATGAAAAGAGCTGAATCAGCATATCTTATAACATCTGTTGAAACAGTACTATTAAGACCGATATTAGTCCAGGATATTCCATTATTACCGGAACAATACGAACCATCGTTAGTCCCGGCATAAATAAAGTTATAATAGTTTTTTATTACATTAATAATTTTTCCGGATATGTGCTCTGTTGACCAATTATAACCGTTATTAGTCGAAACATATAATCCGCTGTTTGTGCCGATTAACAACAAATTATCAATAGCGCAAATCGCGGATATTCTTTTAGAATTAAAACCGAATGGAATCCAATTTGATCCTAAATTATCAGAATAATATAAGCCGTTGGAAGTACCGGCATAAATTGTGGAGTCTTTTTTATTTAATGCAAGAATATTTAAATTGGATAATCCATTATTACATTTCACCCAGTTCAAACCTTCATTAGTTGATTTGAAGACACCGGAATCAGCAGATGCTAAAAATATATTCGAATTTATATTTGTCACAACAGTAAAACAAATATTGTTATTTATGATTGGATTCCATAAATCACCACTATTGGTTGAAGAATAAGCACCTGAACTGTCACTGCAGGCAAAAAGTTTACCGTTGTAATTATAAAGAAATTTAATTGTATGGTTTACAACTTTTGTCTTGCTCCAGTTTGTTCCGTTATTTGACGTGTAATAGAGTCCTTTCTTTGAATAGTCCTGTATTGCAAACAATTTATTTCCAAAAGATTGTAGACCATTAAAGATATTATAAGAACCAAAATAATATTCTGTTGGTGTCCATTGCATATTTGAAGTAGAATAAAAGTAAATTGTTGGGTTATATGTTGCAAATAATATTCCATTATGGTTTTCAAGCGCGTAAACATAATTCACGGGTAACGGTAATCCCTGATTAAATGCATACCAACTATTTCCCCGATTAGTAGATTTATATACACCGTTACTGGCTCCTGTGTATAATTCACCATTAGTTGATAAAATATATACGTTAGATTTATGTGGTATGCTGTCATTTAAAGTCCATGAAACGCCATTGTCAACTGAAGAATAAATATTTCCGGCAACAGCAAATATTGTATCTCCTAAATTAGCAAAACAATCAATAGTAACTACACTTGGAAAGTTGCAAGGGTTCCATGTGATGCCTTTGTTTGAAGAATAATGTGCATCACTAATAATAATGTTTTGTCCGGATTTGCCAATAGCATAAACATGCGCCCCAATAGTATTGAATCCTCTTTCGATCCAGGAATCTCCATAATCAGATGAGTAATATATTCCTTTGCTTATAGTCCCTGCGTATATTTCAGGTCCGTCAGCATAAAAACTATGTACGTCTCTTGGTCCCATACCAGCACTTTTATATTCCCAGTCGAAACCATCATTTGATGACCTGTATACTCCGCGATTATCAGTGCCGATAAATAAATATTGACCTGACTTCGCTATTCCGTTAACTGCGGGATTCAAAATTCCTAAACTGCAGTCAGTCCATTGTGCATTTGTTTTTACGCTTATAGAAAGAATAAGAGCTACGAAAAAAATTGTAATTGTGTTTTTCATTATTCTATTCTCATCTACTATACGGACATTTGTCCTATGGGTTAATCTTAGTATTTTTAGGATGTAAATCATAATACAACTTAATATATTCTTTTACAACTTTCAAACTTCTTCCTGTGATTCCTCTTATTGCTTCTGCATCAAGTTTTCT
>JAPLFI010000535.1 GCA_026390755.1 Ignavibacteriota bacterium | reverse complement strand
TTTATTGATGATTCCCTGCCGGCAAGAATCGGATATATCATATACGGATATATTACAATATCTTTGAGCGGCAAAACCGGCAGTACCTTGCTGAAAGTCCCTGAAATTCCGCCGGGAATATCCGTATCCTTATGAAAAATAGCGTTTTCGCCCGTTCCCGTATTAAAAGCTCTGCCCCCTTCGGGAGTTCTGAAGCCATGTGTGATTTTCTTTTCGTCTTTAATTAGATCTTTTTGTTTTTTCATCTTTTGCTGTATCTATAAATATAAATTTATACGGTTTCAGTTTCAATCCTAATATATTATTGCAGGCAGTATTTTTATTGACATTGCATGACAAAAATGGCTTGATAAAACAATGTTTTCGAAATAACTTGTTGTATGTAACTCTTTAAAAGATTATTTGAAGACCGGATATCAGTATAAATGGAAATACAATAATTTAAATTTTTTTACGTTAATATAAGAATTATCTGTTTTTGAACAAAAATAAATTACATATATTCGTTTTAACTGCGTTTTCCTTTATTTTATTGTTTTCTGCGGGTTGTAATTATTCGACGCACAGAACACTGTCAAAAACCGCTGTTACAGACACGTCGTATAACGAAGACCCGGAACCCGATTACTCCGTATCCCTCAATGACAATTATCAGGGTTTTGTTTCTTTTATGTTTATGGGAAATCGTTCGGAGACTTTCAGTACTTTTTTTAACAAATTCTTTACTGCTAACGAAGATTATGACGAAGCGCTTAAAGAATATAAATTATCGGCAATAGCAACTTTCAACAGAAGATTAGACTCTTTGAATATAACTCCCCCGGCTTCACAATCCACGAAGGACAAACTGACTAAAGTAATAGAAAGATGCTCTAAAGTTATTCAGTACAATAAGAATACAAAATATCTCGATGATGCCGTACTGCTTATAGGAAAATCATATTTCCTGATGGGAGAATACCTTCAGGCTGAAAGAAAATTCAACGAATTCTTTTCAAACCTCACTTCAAGCGAGCTTTATGACGAAGCATTGGTTTATCTCGGAAGGACAAAATACAAACTCGGCAAAAATCAGGAAGGCGAGACGATTCTGAAAAATTTGTTAAACACTACCGATAACAGCGATATTAAATCCCAGATATACCAGACTCTGGCAAATTTAGATCTGTCTCAGAAGAATTTTACGGGCGCGCATGCAAATTTGGAAAAATCAATCGAATTTTCCATTGACAAAGAATCAAAAGCTGAACGCCAGTATATACTCGCAAAAGTATATACAATTTACGAACCGGATAAAGCTCCCCAGGAATACAGGAATGCATTCAAGAATACTTCGGATTTTGATCTCGAATTTTATGCCAAACTCAATGAAGCTAAAGCTCTTAATATACTTAATGATCACCGCGGAGCTTTTACATTACTGACAAATATTAACAAAAAATATATTGATTATCCCGAATATAAACAGCTTATAGAACTTGAAATCGCGAATACGTATTTCGCAATGGATGATATTAAGACGGCAAAGATTTGTTATTTCGATGTCATTGTCAAATATCCCGGCACCAAATCTGCCGCCGATGCTTATTTCCATCTTGCGGAATATTATGAAAAAGATAAGAACGATTACCTTAAAGCGCTTATCAGCTATAAAAAAGTAAATGAAACAAATGCGGCTTCCGACTATTCCGCAATGAGCAGAATAAAAATGGAAACATTCGATAAATATTTTGCACTTCAGGCGGTTGTTCATGATACGACGAAAATGGTAATTCCCGCGGAAGAACCCGAACTTGAGAAATATAAATTGCAGTTCGAAGAAAAAAAGAATCTGAATAACAAAAAAGAAAATATTCAGAATAAAGAACAGCCCGGACCAAAAGGCGGAGGGAACAGTGGATTTTCATTAACCGAATTCGCTAAGGATACAATTTTAAAAAAGGACTCTGTTATTAATCCCGGGATTGAACAGGGTGACAATACTGCTCCGAAAGACACATTAAAAGACGGTAGTTTACTCAACCCATCCGACACAACATTAATCAATACAGAGAACGATTCGCTTAAATCCGGTAAAGAGAATGATTCGCTTAAATCCGGTAAAGAGAACGATTCGCTTAAATCCGGCGCAACTGATACGCTAAAAACTCCGGTAGTAAATCTGGATTCAGTCAGAGGGGCAAAAAATTTAGTGAAACTGAATGCTCTTTTTGAACTCGCCGAACTTTTTTATTATAACCTGAATCAGATTGACTCTACAATTTTTTATCTTGATATGATAATAAATAGTTACACGAACGATGAATTTGTCAGCAAAGCTATGTTTTACTTGGGCGTTATATACTCTAAATTAAATGACAGTGTAAAAGCCGGAGAATATTTCAAGATGGTTATAGAGCGATATCCGAAAACAGTTTTCTCCAACGAAGCGCGAATACGGCTTGGACTCGAGACAAAAGAGATTTCAGAGACTAATGTTAACTGGGACACTGCGTTAAACTATGTAAGGCAGGCGCAAATTTTAACCGAGAGAAACGAAAAGGACAGCGCGCTGAATTCTTATAAAAATATTCTTGTTTTGTATCCGCAGAGTCTGCTGGTTTCGAAAGTATTGTTCAGTATTGGGTGGATTTATGAGAACTTAGATTTCAATAAAGACAGCGCGGAATCATATTACAGGAAATTAAAAGAGTTCTCTCCGAACTCTGAATACACAGCTTCAATAGCTTCAAAACTGACTTACTGGGAATCGCTGGCAATGAAAGATTCTCTGCCAGGGGACACTACATTACAATTAAAAGATTCTTTAGGTAATAATATTTCCGATTCCGTTAAAATCATCGGTGATTCTCTGAAAATTCCTTCCGACAGTCTGAATATAAAACCTCCTCCTGAAAAGAAAAATATTCCGGGACAAAAAACCGATGACGGCTCGGGGGATGATAATTCGGGCATACAGCATCCCCCTAAAAAACAAGATGACCCTAAAAAAATCAAGCAATAAGAATCCGGATAAGTGATAATAAGTG
>JAPLFI010000034.1 GCA_026390755.1 Ignavibacteriota bacterium | reverse complement strand
ACTAATGATAACGAAGTTAAAGCCGCTCTTGGGCTTGCAGTCGGGCGGTATGCGAGAAGGAATATAAAAACAACTGACGGAATCGCAATCCTATCCGGCATTGTAAACTCAACTTCGGATGATAATGCGCTTAAATTTACAGCTTACGGATTTAACAATATACGGAACAAGGAACTGCTTGAGCCCTCGCGGGAAGAAATACTGAAACTTACGAAATCAGCAAATGCTTTTACGCGCATGTGGGCTTTCTCCGCGCTCGGATACATAGGACAAAAGGCCGACATGAATTACGCCATTACTGACTTCGGGAAAGAAAAAGACTGGTACGTCAGGGTGAACATACTCAACTCACTGCCTGTTTATTATAAATACAACAAAGACATAACAGAAAACCGCGAGCTCGCTTTAATGCTCGCACGCGGAGGGGATGCGGATAATATAAACGCGGGAATCACATCGCTGAAAGTGCTCGGAGCGCTTTACTCGAACATTAACGAAACAAAACACGCGGAGATATTAAGAGCGCTGAATGACGGCATACTGCTTGATTACTTCAGGTCGAACCGCGCTATTGACTGGCAGTTAATGGCAGAGGGTATCATTACATACGGAATGATTTTCAAGGATAAAGGAAAAGTAAACCTTCTCGCGAAATACAAAGAAACGGAAGATTACGATTTAAAGGCGGCTGTAATAAGGGCGCTTTCATACTGCAACGATGCATCTGTATATAACGACATACGCGATATGATTACCAAAGACGTGCAGGATTACGCAAAGAAAAACAACATCACTTCGGGGGATATGGTCTCGGGTCCGGAGATGGGAAAACTTTACCGCGCATTTGTGGAAACGCTTAACGACCTGAAACCGAAGGCTAACGAAAAAGACAGAAACATAATGAGGCTTATATTATCGGAATTCATCGGCTCAAAGGACCCTGTCATAATAGACGTTTGCATAAACGCTTTAAGCGACAGCATGTATGCGTCAGTTGCGGGGGAAACGGGAATGATACTCCAGCTTGACTACAATGACCTCAGCTATCCGAAGGACAAAGAGGCAATGAAACTTTTCATCAGGGCATTTGCGAAATTCAAACCGGCAGAAGCGCCGCGACTGCTTGAAAACAACTTTCAGTACAATGATTTTGAAATATCATTTGAATCCGCCGCCGCGCTGAAGGCGATAACGGGTAAAGACTTTGAATTCCGGGCAAACCGCAAATATACTTCTGAGGGTGAATCACTGAATAAACTCGCGGAGAAGCGTTATGCGATACTGAAGACAACACAGGGAGACATAAAAATAAAATTCTATCCCGAATTTGCGCCGTTTACCGTTCTGAATTTCATTAAATTATCCGAAAAAGGATTTTACAATAAAACAGTTTTTCACCGCGTCGTACCGAACTTCGTAATACAGGGCGGCGACCCTCTTAACACGGGCTGGGGCGGACCGGATTACACAATCAGGACGGAAATTGCGCCGGTTAGATACGAGCGCGGCACAGTGGGCATGGCATCCGACGGAAAAGACACGGAGGGCAGTCAGTTTTTTGTGACGCATACGCCGTTTTACCATCTCGACAACCGTTATACGATATTCGGAGAAGTGGTTGAAGGAATGGATATAGTTGACAGGATTTACATAGGCGACGTACTTGAAACGGTTGTAATAACAGACAAGTAAGGCTGTATTCTAAGTTAAGTGTTAAGTGACAAAGTGTTAAGTGTTAAGTGTTAAGTGTTAAGTGACAAAGTGTTAAGTGTTAAGTGTTTACATACAGCCAAAAGTAATTGGAGTGTCAGAAACTTTTATATTTGTTAGTTTACAGAAGAATTCGAACGATTCAGATTAAAATTTCGTTATAACAATTGCACATAATAACAAATTAAACTCATAGGAGAACACTTAATGATATCTAAAAAGCTCGAAGCGGCTATCAACGCTCAGATTAACAAAGAAATATATTCCGCTTATTTCTATCTTTCGATGTCGGCTTACTGCACGTCGAAAGACCTCGACGGATTCGCGAATTTTTTCACCGTACAAAATCAGGAAGAGACCTTTCACGCAATGAAGCTATACAATTTTCTGCTCGTTTAACGACAATTGACGGACCGCCCGTGGACTTCGCGTCGCCGTTAGATACGTTTGAAAAAACGCTGGAACACGAACAACTTGTAACCAAATCCATCAACGACTTACTCGACCTTGCCATTAAGGAAAACGACCATGCGACATCGAGTTTCCTGAGATGGTACGTTGACGAGCAGGTAGAAGAAGAAGCGACCGTCGGCAAGATTGTCAACAAGCTTAAACTCGTAGGCGACAATATTGGCGGGCTTTTCATCATCGACACGGAATTAGCCGCGAGGGTATTTACGCCGCCCGTAAAAGGCGCGTAATCAGCAGAAAACAAGAGATAAACCACGGAGGTACTGAGAACACAGAGGGGACTCTGTGGTGAAAAGTTACTATAATTAATTCATTTACCGAATTCATTTTCTATAATAGCGGCGGCATCCTTACGGATTTCGTCAGGTTCGAGTCGCAGAAGCCGCAGAGTTAAATCGAACCACTTTGCTTCATTTCCGACTGCCCTGTTATTGAGCAAGCCCTCGGCGGGAATACCGTGTCTTGCGGCAAGGTTGTACAAAATTAGTTTCGCCGCCCAGTGATGCGGAGTATCTTCTTTGTTTTTATTTATGATTCTCTCAAAAAGCATAAGGAGCGTAAGGCGGCGTATATTTCCTGCATTCGCGAGTTCAAACAGATATGCCGAAAATTCCGGGTTGATGCGCATAAGCGTTCCGGCGATGTTCCGTTCGCGCACAAGAGCCGAATCGCGCACGAGGCTGTTACCATCCGATATTTCTCCGTAAAAATAATCGAGGACTTTTTTAACGCTCTTACCGATTGGCGATGCGTGTTTATAATCCCAGAGATGTTTTACTTCGTGAACGGCGTTTGAATACCTTACAATTGAAAACACATCGGGTTTATTGCCCGCTTCGCCGGTTATCAAACTTATAAGCAAATCGAGAGTATCAATATTCTGTGTGTAATAATTAAGCTGTATGTTAAGTTCTTTTCTTGCCTCTTGTTTACTGCCGAGAATAATACGGCTGTATTCATCCGATAGTTTTTTTGTGTTATCATTCAGCACGGCGGCGAAAGGCGAATTTGCAAGTTTAATACCGAGGAACTGTTCGCGCTGTTTTATGCTGTCGAGGCGCAGAAGTTCATACGCTTTTTCGTTGACACTGCCGGTTTTTACGCGGATAGTATCAATGCTTTTATATGAGAGGAGCAGTGAGCGCGACTCACCGTTCGGAAACCGGTACTCGAACATAAGCGTCAGAACGGGATATCCTGAATTATGCAGGGCGAGATTCAGCGAATTAGCGGCATTATCAACATCTATAACCTCGGATTTTTTTTCAATTTCTTCGATGAGGTTTTTCAGTTTATCTTTTATTTGCGGATTAACATCCGAATCAAAAACTTTTTTTCTGATTTTCGTGTAGCCGTCTGATTTTCGCCAGTCGGAGCTCCTGTAATAATATCTCGAGTCATTCAGTTTAATTATCAGTTCCATCACATCGCCCGCGAAATATTTCTCCATTTTTTTTGATTCCGTTTCGGAGACGGAATTCGGAGACGGGTTAATTTTCTCGAATGAAAACTCAGACGCAACATTTCTTTCCTTATTAAGCAGGCTTGCGCGAAGAACTATATCGAGAGTATGTTTCCCTTCGCTTAGTTTTTCAGTGCTGATTTTTAAATTAGCGAGACGGAAAGAGCCGAGCTCAGTATATCGGAGAGAATCAAAATCCAGCGATTGTGTTTGCTTGCCGTCAATGAAGATATCAATGTATCCCGGACTTTGCGAGCCCGTGATCATAATCGAGGCAGTAAAATCGGTGGCTATGAGGGCACGGTTATCGGGCGCTAGAAGATAAACACGGTAAGTAGTGAGGCTGTAGAAATTCCTGTAAACAAG
>JAPLFI010000213.1 GCA_026390755.1 Ignavibacteriota bacterium | reverse complement strand
GACAGATGGACAAAAGACACACGGTTTAATGCGAGGCCCACGTGGAAAATACTGAATCAGGTTGCTAAAGGATTAGGCGTTGATTTAGGATTTAATACATCGGAAGAAGTTTTTGCCGAATTCTGCCGCAAAGAATTAGGTATAAAAGATATGGACTACGATAAAGCAGGGGATAAAGGATATCTGCACGAAATAAAATAAGTCTGAAAAAATTGAACCGGTTAAAAAGGGCTTATCTTAGTACAGCCTTTTTTTTTGACTTGCAATAAAAATCCGATTTATCGAATTAGCATTATGAACCTTTCAATAAACTAAACTTTTAAGCTATGAACAGCATGATATACAAATTAATGTTTGTGATTCTTATGGTAGTATTACCTGGTTTTGGTTTCAACACGCCAACAGAATATAAATCACAAATAAGTTCTGCCGTACCTTACAATCTTGATTTCAGATCGGGAGTTCCGGACGCTATGAATAAGATTAACATTTTTGATAATATCACCGGCAGTTTCAAAACCTTAAATGCCGATTCTTTGCCAATATTTCCGGGATACCCTCAGCAGATATCGGGCAGTACATTCGAGGGCGGCATATTCTGCAATATGGATAATGACCCGATTCTCGAAATAGTGTATAATATCGGTTACACAGTACAGGCTTTCAATCCGGACGGGACAACGGTTCCGGGATGGCCTAAGACGGTGCCGTCTTACGCACTCGATGGAGCTCCCGCATTCGGAGATATTGACGGAGACGGGTTCGGGGAAATTATTGTAACAAATCACGGTCTGACATCAGGCGGATTTATATATGCTTTTAAACGTGACGGAACACCTGTAACAGGATTTCCGATAAATCACGGATACTCAAGCAGAACACCCGTACTCTCTGATATTAACAATGACAATAAATGCGAAATCATAGTAAATAAACGCATCTATCCTGTCGGCGAAGTATGGATTTACAAAGGCGACGGTACACCACTTACAGGCTGGCCGAAAGCGATAACTCACGTTCCCGCTTCAAGTTCGGCAGTAGGCGATATTGACGGCGACGGACTAAAAGAAATCATATCTGAATCTTATACGGGACTTTTTGCATGGAAGGCAAACGGAGACTCAATTCCCGGTTTTCCGTTTATGATGCCTAATACTGATGTAAATTCTTATTCCTCGCCGGTGCTTTCGGATGTTGACGGAGACGGATTCAGGGAAATTATTTTCGGTACACACGTCTCAGGCGGTGGAGGATATGTTTATATACTGAAGAAAAACGGTACTATACTAACGGGCTGGCCAAAGGCGACAGGTAACTGGGTTTACGGACCGCCTGCAGTCGGGTATATAGACAATGATAACATTCTTGATATTGCTGTCGGAGATCAGGTCCTGAGCGGTACACCTGTAGATTATTTATACGCGTGGAACAAAAACGGAACTGCGCTGACAGGCTTTCCTGTCGGTCCTCTCAATGCAATTAACGCTCAGATTGTACTTGCTGATATTGATAATGATAACAATACGGAACTTATCTGCGATGATAACACGCAAACCGCCGGAAAAGGTAAATTTCTCGCTTTCAATCACGACGGAACACCCTGCGTTAACTGGCCGATTGAAACTATCGGAACAACAATGTTTGTAACTCCGTGTATTGCCGATATAAACCGCGATAACCAGCTTGATATTATAGGCGCGGGGATTACGGGAAGCGGTTCAAGCGCGGCGACGAATGTTTATATATGGAATGCAGGTGTACCGTATAATCCGCTGAAAATACAAATACCGATTTGGCAGTATAATGCAAGGCATACAGGTGTTTACGGCGAAGTGGAAATAGTCGGAGTGAATAATCCTATAGTAAACATACCGGCAGGTATTGAACTCAGCCAGAACTATCCGAATCCGTTTAATCCGGGTACAAAAATATCTTATTCACTCGATAAAAGTTCATACATAAATTTATCGGTTTATGATATAAGCGGCAAGCTTATAACGGTTCTGGATGCGGGGTACAGACAACCGGGTAAATACGAAAAGAATTTTGAGGAAAAGGGCTTAACGAGCGGTATTTATTTTTACAGATTGCTTACAGAATCTGAATCGTTCACAAAAACGATGTTATACATCAAGTAAAAGTATCCGTACAAAATCAAGGGATTAGATGGAATCTTCGGCGGGACTTAGGGTAGGTCCCGCTTTTTTTAAAAAAAGTATCATCGGATGATACTTTTTTTCAATTATAATTTCCTATCTTTGTATAAACATAAGTCACAGAAAAACTTGCGTTTTAATTTCACTTTGTTTTTTATAATTTTAAACTCTTATGATAAATCAAAAACTTAAGAACAAGAAAGGCTTTTTATGGCAGACGACAAATTAATGAAACTCAAATCGCTGGACATAGCGATAGAACAGATAGAAAAAGACCACGGGAAGGGTTCAATCATGAAACTCGGTGACCGGCCTGCGGCGAAAATAGAATCAATCTCAACGGGTTCAATATCTCTTGATGCCGCGCTGGGTATAGGCGGAGTTCCCAGAGGCAGAATAATGGAAATTTACGGTCCGGAATCATCTGGTAAAACAACAGTCTGTTTGCACATCATAGCAGAAGCGCAAAAGACCGGCGGACTTGCCGCTTTCATTGATACGGAGCACGCTCTCGATACAAACTACGCGCAGAAGCTCGGAGTTGACATAAGCAATCTGCTGATATCACAGCCTGAATACGGCGAGCAGGCGCTTGAGATATGTGAAACGCTCGTGAGAAGCAATGCACTGGACGTAATAGTAATTGACTCGGTAGCCGCTTTAACACCCCGCGCTGAAATCGAAGGAGAAATGGGTGATGCGGTTATGGGAATGCAGGCGAGATTAATGTCGCAGGCGCTCCGCAAACTCACCTCTGCCGTATCAAAATCAAACGTAGTTCTTATATTCACTAATCAGCTGCGCGATAAAATAGGAGTTATGTTCGGAAGTCCCGAAACAACAACCGGCGGAAAAGCCCTTAAATTCTATGCTTCCATAAGAATGGATATCCGCCGCATTGCCGCAATCAAAGAAGGAACTGACGTTATCGGCAACAGAACTAAAGTCAAGGTAGTGAAAAACAAAGTCGCTCCGCCGTTTAAGGAAGTTGAATTCGACATAATATATAATGAAGGAATATCAAAAGTCGGTGACGTGATTGACCTTGCAGTATCAAAAGAACTTATCAAAAAGGGCGGAGCCTGGTTTACTTACGGCGAGAACAGAGTTCAGGGAAGAGAAGGACTAAAGAAGATGCTTATGGATGATCCCGCAATGTTCGAAAAACTTACTAATGACGTAAAGATTGCAATAGGGTTAATCGACGGCAAAGCGGAAAACGGGAAAGAAAATACAAAAGAAGAACCTGCGGGGAAAGAAAAAAAAATCGAAATAAATACGACACGTGTAAATAAATAATTATCTCATACTGTTAATCCGGAAACGGGTTAACAGTATTTTTGTTTATATGAAAATAACAGCGATAGAAAAACAAAAGAAAGAAGGAAGATACAACATATATCTTGACGGCGAATTTGCTTTCGGACTATATAAAGAATCCATTTTCGATTTCGGCTTGCGTGTAAACGACGAACTTGACGAAAATAAAATTACTGAAATACGGGAATGCGACGAAACAGGATTCGGGAAAAAAGTTGCTTACGGTTTTCTTAATTTTAAACCGCGCACTGAAAAAGAAGTCAGGAAAAAACTGAAAGAGAAAAAAATATCACCAAAAAGCACGGACAAAATAATTGAATCGCTGAAAAGCCTGAAATATCTGAATGACGGAGCTTATGCAAAGATGTTCGTAGAAAGCAAACTTCTGCGTAAGCCGCAGGGACGAAGAATGATATCAATCAAACTGAAAGAAAAAGGAATTGACAAGGAAATCGTTGAGCAGACATTACAGGATCACTATTCAGAAGATTCTGAAATAATGAAAGCTAAGGATTTGCTGAATAAGTTTGAGAAGAAAGTCAGGGCAAAATCCCCCGCAGATAAAAAACAGAAATGCTTCCGTCACCTGATATCAAAAGGTTTTGATTTCGATATTATAGGAAAAGTAATGAAGCCGGAGGATGAATGATTAATCTTTTAATTTCCTTTAGCGAAAGTAATTTTAATCAGCGAAAAAGGAGGGTGTGCAGTGTAAAACCCTTTTCGGATTTCACACTGCACGGGTAATTTCGGGCTACGAAATTAAAAATCTGTTTTATATATATCAGTTACCTGTATATTGAAGATTAACTGTGATTAAACCATTATAAGAACCGGCAGACTGAACCGGAGCCGGGTGTACCGACCCGCCGAGATTGATTTTCATACTGCCATCCGGCGGAAAATTTGTAGTATTTACGGTATGAGGATTAAAAACCTCGCCTGCAGAACTTCCTCCGCGCAGGAAAATACCGTCATCATCCGCAAAACTAACGGGCATTGAAGATTTCCCGTTTAACAGCGCCTCCGGAAGTCCAAAAAATACCGACACCTGTTTCCCGCTTTGTCCTGCTAAATCAATACTACCGGCGCTTACCGAATTTTTATCAACCGAAAAACTCCTGCCGGGAATCAAATCAGTTCCGAAGTCAATATCACTTTTACTCAGAACACTTACGCGGGAAATAACACCCGCTTTTACTGTGATATTCCCAGTAGTTTGTGAAAAAACGCAATTTGAGAAAACTGTTATAATAAAAAAAACAAGTAAAGGCACTATAATACTTCTTTTAACTCCAAAATAACAACAATTTATTTTAACGTGCATATACATTTTCCAGGTAAATAATTTGATTTAACTACTATAAGTTGCAAATATCGTGCCAATAATAATGTGCGATATTTTACTAATTTCGCACATTTTGTTATTTTCATTTTCTCATTTTGAGAAAATTTTCTCATTTTTAGAAAATGAAGTAAATATTGCAAATTTGAATATCTGTGTTACAATTATAGTTTCGAAACTACTTATCGGAATCTTTGGCTGGACTCTGCCGCTCTTTGCTCATATTCTATAAAAGCTCTTCTCTGTGTAACTCTGTGTCTTCCCTGCCTGCCTCTGCCTTGTGCAGACAGGTGTCTACGCCAGGTAGACGACAGGCAGGTCTGCGACCTCTGTGTAACTTCTTTTTATTACACATATCTATTCAATATTAGAATACAGCCTAAATATTTTGTACCTAAAGGGACAGTTTTTTAAAGAATTCTTT
>JAPLFI010000237.1 GCA_026390755.1 Ignavibacteriota bacterium | reverse complement strand
TTGCCCGTAATTACAAAAATCCCTCGTATGTAGCTGTCGGCGCTTCGGGCGCTGTATCGGGTATTGTGTTTTCTTATATACTTTTTTTCCCGATGAGCATGGTCGGGTTTTTCTTTATACCGATGCCGGCGTTTTTATTTGCTTTTCTTTATCTGGGGCTGTCTGTCTGGGGAATGAAAAGTAAAATGGGGAATATCGGTCACGTGTCTTGTACTGAAATAGGTTGACAGAAGTTAAAAACTAAAACCTAAAGAAAGGACAAGAAATGGAAACAAAATTAATTCAAAAAGAGAAGGTTATCTACAGTCGGGCTTTTAGACTCAAGGTAGTCCATGAAGTAGAGAGCGGAAAGTTAAATAAAAGTCAGGCAAAAGAATTGTATGGAATAAAAGGAGAAAGTACAATAAATTGCTGGATTAGAAAAATGGGTAAAAACCATTTAATGAATAAAGTAGTGAGGATAGAATTGAAAGACGAACCAGCAAAGTTAAAAGAGTTAAAACTTCATACACGGGTACTGGAGAAAGCCTTAGCCGAGGCTCATTTAAAACTAATGGCATATGAATCATACATAGAGGTAGCGGAAGAAGAGCTCGGTATGAGCCTAAAAAAAAAGCTCGAATTAAAGCAATCAGCCTTACCAATCAAAAAGGAAAAGAGAAAGGAGAGAGAGCAAAAATAGCCCAAATATGTAAGATATTTGGAATAAGCCGACAGGGATATTATAAAGGATTAAATCAAAGAACAAAGGAATCACTAAACGAAGAAATGATAACACAGTTAGTATACTCAAAACGAAGAAAGCAGCCACGGGTGGGCGGAAATAAGCTATACAGGATGTTAAAAGCAGATTTCCAAATAATGGACATAAAGATAGGAAGAGATAAATTCTTTGAGCTATTACGAAGAGAAGGCCTACTGATAAAGCGTAATAAGGCATATCATAGAACAACAGACTCAAATCACAGATTTAAAATATATAAAAATTTGATAGACGGTGTAATGGCAAGCAGGTCAGATGAAATATGGGTATCGGATATAACCTATTTGAGAATAATAGACGCATTTTTATATTTAGCGTTGATAACGGATTTATGCTCAAGAAAGATAATAGGAGCCGATATAAGTGAAAGTTTGGGCATAGAAGGCAGTATCCGCGCATTAGAGCAAGCAATGCGCGGAAAGAAAAGCCTGCAAGGCGCTATACATCATTCTGATAGAGGGATACAATATTGCAGCAAGATATACACAGAGTTATTAACAAGCAAAGGAATGCAAATAAGTATGTCAGAAAAAGGTAATCCCTATGAAAATGCGGTAGCCGAAAGAGTAAATGGAATTCTGAAGGAAGAGTTTCTTTTGTCAGAGATATTTACAAGCAAGGAAGAGGCAATAAAATCAACGAAAGAAGCCATAAAGACTTATAACACCGAAAGACTGCATATGAGTATAGATTATAAGACACCGGATGAGAAGTACAAAGAAAACAAAGTAGCATAGTATGCCAAAGGAACAAATAAAAGTTATTAACATGCTAACAAAAAGAAAGAAAAAAGTAGCAAAAAAGAAAGAAAAAATACTACTAATACTGTCAACTATTTTCAGTACGAGACACTTAACACTTAACACTTAACACTTAACACTTAACAGTGACCTCTCTGTGTAACTTCTTTCGCTCTTTTAATAGCTCCTGCGGAATAAGAATTTATCTGCGACCGAAAATATGAAAACAAAAACAAGTATTCCTATGAAATAAAGTAAAGCTTCCGGTGTAAGAGACACTCCGAATATTCCGAATATTTTAGTGTTCAGATCGCCGATAAACTGTGATATTGCAAAACCCGTGCCCTCCGTATCAATTCCCTGCTCATCAATGTTTTTGCTCGAAATCCATATTATTACCGCTCCAACGGTCAGAATTAAAGCCGCAAAACCGGCAATGGCGAAGTTTACAAAACGGAAAGTTCTTTTATCTTCCCGCTGAAATTCTTTTGCGAGTTCAATTTCACGGATCATCTTATCCGTGAAATCACCGCTTGTTTTCTCAAACATCGGTTTCCCGATATTCTCGTCAATAAACCTGTCAATATTTGATAAATTGTCCA
>JAPLFI010000346.1 GCA_026390755.1 Ignavibacteriota bacterium | reverse complement strand
CGGTATTTCCTGACGCTGTGCCTTATATTGCGGGAATTCTATGTGCCGGAATGTCGGTTGCTGAGTATCAAAACACACGGCTATATGATGAGGGTTTTCTTCTTCGATTATGCGTATAAGAGAATTCACAAAGCCGTATATAGCCGACGTGTTGCGTCCCTGCGCGTCCGTCAGCGGATGTGATATCATGGCAAAATAAGCCCTGTATATCATCGCCATTGCGTCAATTAAAAAAAGTTTTTCTGGCATTGCTTATTATGCTATATTTTAATGATTATAAAATTCCTCTAATGTTAAACATAACAATTAGACGGTACTTTTTATAGTCAATTTTGGAGAAGGCAAATAACAGGAACCATTAGTATACGCATTCAGAAGAGAACTTACATTCGCAAAGTTGATTAATTATATTTCAAATAAAAAAAGCTAATAATACTAAAGTTAGAAATATAAACCTGTAATTTTTTAAAATTAAGATTTTGTTTTCCCAGTATGTTCGCACATTTTTCAGCAATAATTATTGTTTTCTTTATTGATAATAGTTATTTTAGGAATCAAATTATCTATTTACATGAATAAAATATTTAGGTATATATTATTTCCCTATAGATTTGCAACTATTACACTGCTCTTCGTAATAATATGTTTATCAATTAATTGCGGCAATGATAAAAAACTGATTAACGACAGCTCAATACCTGTTTCAATAAAGCAGTTCGATATACCGCCGGGAGCAGACCCGGGGGTTCCCCCTGAACAAGGCGGGAAGGGTTTCGATGGCAAAGGATGGCTGACAAACGATAAGAATAGTATCATAAATAATAAAAATGCCGTTAAGGGAGGTAAATTTGTTTTTTCTGTGTCAGATATACCACCAACTATAAGAATTTTTGGGAAAGACTCCAATTTCGAATTAAATAATATCATCAGTAACCTGACGCATGAAAGTTTATTGAATGTTGATGAAGCTGATAATTCTTTCCAGCCCGGATTAGCCACACATTGGAAAGTTGCCGATGATTCTTTGACTTTTACGTTCAGAATTAATCCTGATTCCCGCTGGGCTGACGGGATGCCCGTCACATCCGAAGATTTTATCGCTACCTGCAGACTCTTGAGTGATTCTACAATTATTCAGCCCTCCATTAATGAGTTTATTAATACATTTGAAAAGCCTGTCGTGCTCAGTAAGTATATTTTTTCTATTAAATCAAAAATAAAAACCTGGCGGCAGTTATATTATATTGCCACGTTATCGGTTCTACCCGGTCATATTCTCAGAAATCTCACAGGCAGGGATTATTTGGAAAAATATCAGAGTAAGTATCTAATAGGAAGCGGTGCTTATCTGATTACTGATAATGATTTAAAGAAAGGAGAATCAATTACTCTTAAGAGAAGGGGCGATTACTGGGGGGAAAATGAAAAGTATAATGAAGGAAAATATAACTTTAACGAGATTTCATTTATCAAGACAGGAAATGCTTTGCTGGAATTCGAGAAATTCAAGAAAGGGGAGATTGATCTCTATAGAATTAAGGATCCTGCCTCATCGGATTCCAAATTTGACTTTGACATCGCCAACCGGAATTTAATAATCAGGAAGAAGATATATAATAACGCACCTCTCGGACAGTCCGGCTTAACATTTAATACTAAAGAATATCCGTTCGATGATATCAGAGTCAGGAAAGCTTTTATTCATTTATTTAACAGAAAATTCATAAATGAAAAACTTTTCGGTAATGCCTATTCCCTTTATAATTCTTTTTTCCCGAATTCGGAATATTCTAACCCCGGCAATCCTGTAATTGGTCATAATTCTGATTCTGCGATTGCACTTTTAAATGAAGCGGGCTGGCAATTCAACAATAAGGGGGTTCTTGAGAAAAACGGAAAGACATTTGAAGTTACAATACCGTTTATAAAACCAATGGACAGGTACCTTACTATTTATCAGGAGGAATTGAAAAAAGCGGGTATCATGCTGAATCTGAAAGAAACTGATTTACCAACGTTGTTTACACTCGGTAATGAAAAATCGTTTACTATTATACCCATAAAGTGGAACGGCTTAATTTTTCCTAATCCTGAGTCAAATTTAAGTTCAGTATCTGCGAATCAGAAAAACACAACTAACTGGGCAGGTATAAGCGACCCCCGGATTGATTCACTATGTAAATTATATGATGCCGCGTTTAATAAAACCGAACAAATAAAAATTATCAGGGAAATTGACGGAATCGCATATTCCTATCTCTCGCTTATTGATGGTTTCTATAAAGATTATGAGATGATAGCTTACAAAAACAAATTCGGATATCCGGAAGGAATAATAGGTAATTTCAATAATTTAAGCTTTATTTTTTCATATTGGTATATTGACACTGATAAAAACGAAAAGTATAACAAAGCTCTGTCAGATAATAATCTTGTTATGCCAAAAGAAGATATTTTAAATGACTATTGGAAAAAAATAAAACTGTGACATGAATTTAAAATCCCCCTTGAATATTATTTAATAACACCGGTTTATCGTTTTTAAAACTGCCCTACTATTCAGGCTGAAATTCGGGCAGTCTATTTAAGTGAGGAGACTAACAAATTATTGCCGATTAAATAACCCTTTTGAAATTTAATCAAGCACAATTTCCTTCCATTCCCTCTCTCTCTTTTACTCTCTCAAATCTATTGATTACAAATTCACTTTACCATCAGCATTTTGATGATGTGTTTGTAAGAACCCGCTTCTAATCTCGCGAAGTAAACTCCGCTCGCAAATTCTTTTCCGTTCCATACGGCTTCGTATTTTCCAGCCGGCATGGTTTCGTTTATCAGAGTGGTTACTTCTTTTCCCGTTATATCATACACTATCAGCTTCACGAATGAATTCGCAGGAATGTCATACTGAATCGAAGTTGACGGATTGAACGGATTCGGAAAGTTTTCATATAACTTGAATTCCGTCGGAATCTCGGATGACACGGTGAAGTTTCCCGTGATTACAGGATTTGTAATTGTAAATCCCGCTGTGTCAAGGAACACTGTACT
>JAPLFI010000243.1 GCA_026390755.1 Ignavibacteriota bacterium | reverse complement strand
ATAATTTCAGGTTCAAAGCTGGCTTTGATACTCGCAAAGGAGATCTGCCTTCAGTATGGATTTATTCGTACGGATTGCTCTACGGGAAGAATGTTATTTCCAATCCCAAAAGCCGTTTTATTCTCGGTGTATTCCAGGACTATGATTATTACGATAACCAACTTTTAACAATGGGGCTTCAGAGTTTCGGACCCGGATTTATTTATGTCTCTCCTGTAAATAAGAAATGGAAGTTCATGGCAGAATTCCATACGAATTTCGTTGCCATAGCGGCTTTGAATTCAATTTATACGGCGGGTGAATACAGAAATTACGACTGGATGGTTGGTAATAAAACAATGCTCGAAGCTAATGTCGAGTATGGACCGGCTAAACTCGGACTTGAATATAAGGTCTATTTCCTGAAGACAGTTAACGGCGCTCCGGGTAATCATACAGTCGGTATGTTTAACCCGAAGCTCAATGTTCTCATCTATAGGGGAATCGGCATAGGAGCGGAATATATTTTATATCACCGCTCAGGAACATTCGAGGGAGTTGTTGATGATTACAGTAAACGGACAAGCGAACAGCGTCTGTACATGAGTTATACTTTCTGATTAGTGCCTTTGTTTATCGGAAGTGAAGAAGATGTAATCAATGCCGAGAAATTTTTAGCCGTATAAAATTATCAGTAAATTAGAAATTCATGAAATTATCAGGTCAAACCGCCGCTCTGTAGCTTTGGTGGTTACACGGAACGGCGAGCTTATTGTCCGGGCGCCTTACAATACACCGCTTCCCTTTATAGAACATGTTATCAACCGTAAAAGCCTCTGGATAATTAAAAAACTCAATGAAGCCGCTTCAATGCCGCAATATGAAACACGGAAGTTTTCAGAGGGTGAACTCTTTATGTATCTCGGGAATCAATATCCATTAAGCATTATTGAAAATAACAAATCCGCTGTCAGGTTTGTTGAAGATACAATTTATATTTCTTCAAAGGCTTTTCTGAACGCGGAAAGAAATATCATAAGATGGTATCAAACCGAAGCTTATAAAGTATTAACAGAGCGAACGGAATATTTTTCCGCATCGGTAAACATGAAACCCTCGTCTATCCGCTTATCCGGCGCAAAGCGCAGATGGGGCTCATGCGGCAGAAAAGGTAACATTAATTACAATTGGCGTTTAATTATGGCTCCGCTCGAAATTCTCGATTATATAGTTGTGCATGAACTTGCTCATCTTCGGCACCATAATCATTCAAAACAATACTGGAATCTCGTATTTTCAATTATGCCGGAATATAAATCCCGTGAATTATGGCTGCAAAAGAATGGTCATTTACTCAATTTGTAACCGGGTTTTTTTATCTGAATATCATGCTTTTTCAATGTTTTTTTATGAATTACTGAAAAAAACTGGAACGACAGCAAAAAACAAAAAATCCGATTAGCAAAATAATTTAATTGCATATTTAAACACTTTTACTTATTATTGTATGTTGTTGTTACTCATTGTAATCATGGTGCAATAAGTAACGGATAAAAATTCAGTTTTTTCAAATTAAACCATAAAAGTTATGAAGAACAAATTGTTTCTATTTCTGTCGCTGACAGTATTAGTATCAGTACTCGTCGGCTTAACCATTGAGGATCCCTGGGGAAGTAAAACGCAAACCAAGGATAATCAAATCAATGTTATTACACCTGTTCACGTTTCTTATGGAACGCCGATTTTTACGGATAACTTCAATACGGGGAATGATACAACTTCCCTTAAAGCAAGAGGATATAAACCGTACTACAGAGGAACAGGCGCTCAAGGTACAATAGCAACATGGTATCAGGGTCAGATTGCTGTTTTTAATGCTTTCAATGGACCCGACACCGGTTATGTAGCCGCAAATTACAGTGTTGTAACGGGTGCGAACAATATTGACAGCTGGCTCGTATTACCAAGAGTCGCCGGCGGATTATTAGCAACTGATTCATTATTCTTCTATGAAAGGTCTGCAACAGGAAGCACTTATCCTGATTCAGTAAGAGTAATGTATTCGGCAAACGATTCAATTCCGGAAGGAAGCTGGACAGAACTCGGAAGATTCAAAACCAATACAACGACCGGCTGGCAAAGACATGGCTTTAAAGCCGCAGCAGCGAGCGTAAACGGCAGATTTGCAATCAGATATTGTGTTGTTAACGGCGGACCGTCAGGAGCAAACTCCGATTATATGGGCATTGATGCTTTAACAATTGAAAGAAGCGGTTCTGGTCCCACAGCAACTTTTTATTCTTCACAATGGTGCGCTGCGGCGACATTTCCACCAGTACCAAGCGCTACATACTTCCAGGCATCAGCTTGGCTTGGCGATACTTTGTATGTTGCAACACCTACAACTGCAGGAGCAGGAGCTAATACAGTTATCAGATATACTCTTGGCGGTTCATGGACAACAGGCGTACCTATGCCCGGAACAAAAGTCGGCGGAACATTGACAGCATGTAACGGTAAATTGTATTATATAGGTGGCGGTACGGCTTCAATATTGACCCCTGACGCTGCTGTTTATGAATATACACCTTCTACAGGAATCTGGGCAACAAAAGCTCCTTTACCGGTTGCTTTAGCCGGTCATGGTGCAGGAAACTGGGGAGATAGTGTTATATTTGTAGTGGGCGGACCATATACAGGCCCAACAGGGAATGTTTATGTTT